>JAFGHO010000008.1 GCA_016930085.1 Spirochaetales bacterium | reverse complement strand
GGTCGGTTCCGCTGTCGGGACTGCGGTTAAAACGGGTGTCGGTGCTAAGGTCGGTTCTGTTGTGGATTCGGCAGTCGGTTCGGGAGTCGAGCCGGAAGTCGGGGCCTCCGATACCGTATCGGTCACCTCCGGTGCCGGCGTTGCGGGTAGATCTGTCGGTATTCCCTCGCATATTCCTTTTGCTTCAAAATGACTCCATGTATAGGTGCCGCGATAGAATATATAATAGCCGCCGTCGACCGGCGGGGGAAGTTCTTCGGGAATTTTCCATGAGTTTGTAAAATCGACGCCATTGATTGAAAGCGTAAGAAGATTCCACGAATTGATGAAACTCCCGACGCATGGAATAAACCAGCAATATTCACCGGGTCCGTCCTGTGTGAAATCAGTCGAAATTTGGATAACCGTATCACAACAGGAATCGCACATGCACCCCTCCATGGCAGGCGTCGCTGCAGGAGGTTCGCTCATGGCGGGGGGGCTTGTCGGTTCGAATGTCGGCGAATCGGTGGGAGCGGGCGTTGGAGGATTTGTCACGGCTTTACCTGCTTCTTTCCATATATATGGATGATATGGAGGACGCTGGTTATAACTCCACCATGCGATGCATTCATAGTTTACGCCGTCGTAAAATACCCTGTCTCCCCTGCGGTAGAAAAAGCGTGCCCGCCATGCCGGATAATCGTCCTCCGATGGTCCGATAAGGGTCGGCTGCGGGGTGGGAGGATCGGACGAAAAAATAGTCGGCATGACGGTTTCGACCGGGGGTGATGTCGGGGGTGCGGTCGACTGCGGATCCGTACCGGATTCGAGAATAACGACGCTTCCGCCCGTTACAGGGAGGAAGCCGATCATTTGTGTATGTTCGTCGGTAAGATCGATCACATTAATATCGATCTCGGATATTCCCTCTTCAATTGCCTTGAAATAGACGGTAAGCAGATGCAGATCCGACCCCGGTCCCTTTCCTGCGGTATCGAAACCGCTTGTTTTGATTTCTCCGTCTTTTTGAATATTTACGGCGGAAAGAAAACCATCCGAACCTTCCTGAACGCCATTGACGCCCATGGAAGTATCGATTTCCAGCAGAAGATCATCAAAACCGATATTAATACCATAGGCGGCAATCTTTAGGGTTTCCGAAGCGATATGAATTTCCACGGTCACATCATCGCCCGTATATACGGTCTGTGTGGGAGGAAATACCGATATGTCGACGGCCCCATCTCCTTCCGACGATACCGTGACAGCGGCAGGTATATCTGCAACGAATGGAACAGGTGTCGATTCAATCGTCGACCCGCAACCGCCGATCGCTTCAAAATGACTCCATTCATTATTTCCCCGGCAGAAAACATAATAAACGCCGTCGATTTTTTCAGGTAACGAGATCGCGGGCACCCACTTATTGGTGATATCGACATTATTGATCTCAACGGTTTCCATATTCCATGAATTGATATAGCCGCCGATACAGTCGAAACGAAAACAAAAGTCTCCTTTTCCGTTTTTTTCGAAATTAGTCGAAGTATCGCTTACCGATTCGCATCCGGAAAGGCATGTGCAGCCTTCTTGTGCAAGGGCAGGGCATGTTGATACGATAAGAAGGCCGGTGATGAAAATTATTATTTTTTTGTACATTTTTTGCCTCCATTTTTAGTTGTGTTTGATTTTTTATTAATAGCCGGTGCGTATGACGGCAGTCTACACCGGTTCTTTCCGAAACGCCTCCTTTCCGTCATATATCCGGGTCGATGTTGATTGAATGTCATGCGGCAATGTCGTTCATCTAAGCCGTAATCGTGCAATCAGCCCGGAAATATCCCCGATAATTCTATCATGATGAATATGTGATGTAAAGAAAAAAAAGAAACGTTTTGCGGTGTGATTGACTTTTTCCCGTTTATTGGTTACACAGAAAGAACCTGATAAGGAATGAAAAGCCTTCTCGAAAAACGCTTATAAGGTTAATAAGTTCGTCGTATGAAACATATCATCATAAAAGGTGCGCGGGAACACAACCTGAAAAACATACATCTCGAACTCCCGCGAAATAAACTCATTATTATTTCGGGTATCAGCGGGTCGGGAAAATCATCGCTGGCGTTTGATACCATTTTCGCCGAAGGGCAACGACGGTATGTCGAATCACTTTCCGCCTACGCACGTCAGTTTTTAGGAAGACTCGATAAACCGGATGTCGATTATATCGAAGGCCTTTCTCCCGCGATATCGATCGAACAAAAAACGACCCACAGAAATCCCAGATCGACGGTAGGCACGGTCACGGAGATATACGATTATCTGAGGCTGCTTTTTGCGAGAATCGGGATACCGCATTGTCCCGAATGCGGAAGGGAAATTCAGGAACAATCGGTCGATATGATTATCGATTCGATTATGAGTCTGCGGCATGGAACCAAGACGGCCATTCTGGCGCCGCTGGTCAAGGGGAAAAAGGGCACACAGCAGAAAATACTTCAGGATATAAAAAGTTCGGGATTCGCCAGAGTACGCGTCGACGGGATGATCTATGATATAGACGATACAATAAACCTGGACAAAAACTCCAAACATTCAGTCGAGATTGTCGTAACAAGGATAAAGATCGCACCGGATAAAAGAAAGGACACAGCAGATGCCGTCGAAACGGCGCTCGAGGTGGGTGAGGGGAAGTTGATTCTCCTCATATACGATAAATCAGGGGAACGGGAAGAGTTTTTCTCACAGGTAAACGCGTGCCGGGAGTGCGGGATCAGTATCGGGGAATTACAGCCGCGTCTTTTTTCGTTCAACAACCCCTATGGAGCTTGCCCCAATTGCTCCGGCCTCGGCATTACCCTCGAGTTCGATCCCGATCTGGTCATGCCGGACAGAAGCCTTTCGTTTAATCAACACGGCATTGCCCCTTATAACCCGCAGGCGAACTGGTACAGAAGTATTTTTTCATCGTTGGCCGATCATTATGGATTTACTCTCGACACCCCGCTGGATCAATTGCCGGATCATGTGCTGCACGAGCTTTTATACGGGACAAAGGAAAAGATACAGATCAAATATGAAAACAGAGAACGCGGTGGAAGGTATGAATACTCCACACACTACCGCGGGGTATTGAATGATTTGAAACGGCGGTATTTCGAAACGCAATCGGATGGGGTGAAGCAGTGGCTCGAGTTGTATATGAGTCAGAAAGAGTGCACGGAATGCGGCGGCAAGCGATTGAAAAAAGAGAGCCTTGCCGTCACCGTCGGCGGGAAGAATATTTTCGAGATAAGCGGATTTACGATCGGAGATGCTTCCCGTTTTTTCAATGACATCGTACTTTCGGAGACGGAAAAGAAAATCGCCCGCCAGATCATCAAGGAAATTACCGCACGCCTGAAATTTATGGAAAGCGTGGGTCTCCGATACCTCACACTGGAAAGGAAGGCATCGACCCTGTCCGGAGGTGAGGCACAACGAATCAGGCTGGCGACGCAGATCGGTTCGCAACTCGTCGGAGTCCTCTATATTCTCGATGAACCGACGATCGGTCTTCATCAACGGGACAATGAGCGGCTTCTCGATACCCTGCTTCATCTCCGCGATATCGGCAACACCCTCATTGTCGTCGAACATGACGAACAATGTCTTAAAAAGGCCGATTATATCGTGGATCTCGGGCCCGGAGCCGGGATACATGGGGGTTACATTGTCGCGCAGGGGACGTGCCGGGAAATCATGGAGAATGTGAATTCGCTTACCGGCCAATATCTGTCGGGAAGACTCACAATCGGAAATGTGGAAAAACGAAGAAACGGGAACGGTATGTATCTTTCGATAAAGGGGGCAAGCGAACATAATCTCAAACATATCGATGTTCACATACCCCAGGGCGCCTTTACCGTCATTACGGGCGTATCGGGTTCGGGGAAATCGACCCTCCTTACCGATCTTATTTATCCGGCAGTGGCAAACCGGCTCAGACGGACGCGTTACAAAGAAGGGCGCTACGATTCGATCGAAGGAACAGAAACGTTCGATAAAATTATCAATATCGATCAAAGTCCGATCGGACGGACGCCCCGTTCGAATCCCGCCACTTATGTGGGACTTTTCGGTCCGATACGAAATCTTTTTGCATCCCTTCCGGAATCAAAAGCACGGGGGTACAAAGCGGGAAGGTTTTCGTTCAATGTCAAAGGCGGCAGGTGCGAGAACTGTCAGGGTGCGGGAACGATAAAAATCGAAATGCATTTTCTTCCGGATGTCTATATTACCTGCGATGCATGCAAAGGAAAGCGATACAATCAGGAAACCCTTGATATACGCTATAAAGGAAAAAATATTTATGAAGTACTCGATATGACGATCGAAGAAGCAGCCCGATTTTTCGATAAAATACCCGGCATACTCGTCAAACTGGAAACACTTCTTGCCGTGGGATTGGGGTATATCAAACTCGGACAGTCCGCCCTCACCCTTTCCGGGGGGGAAGCGCAGCGGGTAAAGCTTTCGCTTGAATTGTCGAAACGGAGTACGGGAAAAACACTCTATCTTCTCGATGAACCAACGACGGGCCTCCATTTTGACGATGTTAAAAAGCTGCTTGAGGTTCTTTCGCTTTTAGTGGATAACGGGAACACGATCATTCTCATCGAACATAATCTCGATGTCATAAAACAGGCTGATTATATCATCGATCTCGGGCCCGAAGGCGGAGACAGGGGAGGAGAAGTTGTCGTTGCCGGAACACCGGAAGAAGTGACACAGTGTAAGAAGTCGTTTACCGGCAGGTACCTTAAGCCGGTCATGCAGAAAAACAGATAGGAACGTGTTAAAAATTATACCGTCTATACAATTAATTATCCTTTTGTTCATGTTCGGTTCGGGCATCGGCCTTTATCCACAGGATGACCAGCCGGTAACAGGGGGGGAAGGTATCGTTCCGGATAAACAGGAAAGTGAATCGGGTGGCGATATAAAAGAATCGAAAGAGGAGGGGGCATTATCGCTTTTCGAGCAAACCCTCGCAGACGATATAAATACGGCAACCTATTACGACCTCGTCTCCTGGTGCGAGCAGATCGGTATTGACAAAAGCGGCGATGTGCGGGCGATCCGGGACAGGATTTTCAAATTTTACAACATCGATCCTAATTCGGTGAAAAGCGGTGAGAAGGCGCCAAAAAGAAAGATCGAAATATCATCGGCAAAAAAATCCGACTATTTCACTATCGGGGAAATAAACGAATCATATCTTGTCCTTGAAGGGAATGTCGTCGTCGAAGTGATCGATCTGGAAAAGAATGTCAGACACCATATCAAAGCACAACGGATTACCCTTAATCAAACGCAAAATGTTTTGACCGCGGAACAGGATATCGAATATATTCTGACCCGAAGCGAGGGGACACCGGAAGTATTCAAAGGCGAGAGTTTTTCCTTCAATATCAATTCATGGGAGGGGGTTTTTTACCGCGGCGGGGGCCGGACCGAACGGGAAATCGAAGAAGGCAAGACATCGACGTTTGTTTTTATGGGGGATGCGATCTCGAGGCTTTCCGACGATACCATTATCCTCGATAACGGAGTGATAACATCCGATAAATCCCCGGATAATCCTTACTGGAAGATCACCGCGACGAAAATATGGGTATTGGCTCCGGGTGAATGGGCGATATTCAATGCCGTGTTTCATGTCGGGTCGGTTCCGATTTTCTATATTCCGTTTTTTTTCTATCCGGGTGATGAATTGTTTTTTCATCCGGTTATCGGTTACAGGGAGCGGGAGGGAACGTTCCTGCAGACAACCACCTATCTTGTCGGTGAAAAGGAAAAGAAGAAGAGTCCGTTTTCCTTTTTACGGGTGACGGAAGAAGACGCCAAAAAATATAAAAAAGAGATCAAAGGGCTTTTCCTGCGGCAGGTAAAAGGAGATGAGGCTGCAAAAGCGGAAACGGTAAGCGGGTTTCTCAAATTGATGATCGATGTTTACCTCCGCCTTGGAGGATTTGTGGGGATAGAAGGTGAAATACCCCAAAAACTCAAGATCAAAGGCGGTGTCGCTGCAAGCAGGAGTCTGTTTTATGATGTTTACGGTGGTTTTTACACTCCTCATTATGACGGTGACGGTGACGATGAACTCGAGGACTACTGGAACTCGACGAATCTCTTTGGCATGAAGATACCGCTTCGTTATGCACTGGAGACCTCTTTCAGCGGCGTCAAACTCGGTTTTTTATCGACAAGCGGATTAATTGAATTGTTCTCCGATCCATATTTCGAAAAGGATTTTTACGAACGCAAGGAGGATTTCGATATTACCTCACTCATCGGTATGGGTGAAATTGAAGATACTACGCTGATTTTGCCCGATTTGAAGCAGAATCTCACCTGGTCGATTACCTCGGAGATTGATTTTTCATCGTTAATGCCCAAACCCTACATTAATGAATTGAAGATTTCAAGAATGAACGTCAACTTCAACTGGAACAATAAAAACGCGGAAAACTGGTACGGCGATAATGTTCTTTACGCAGCCGATCCGGCCCGCACATTCTTTTATCCGATAAAGCTTTTCGCACCGGACGTAAAGGCCAATATTAGTGGAACACTGCTTTCTTTTGGATCGTCCGGCGCGGCGAAGAAGCAGGAAAAAGCATCCGAAGCCGATCCCGGAAAGGGGTTCAGGCCGCCTTTCCACGGCGAGAAAGAACATGCGATACCGGAAGAACAGGGCACGGCCGGTGAAGCGGGCGGGCAGACGGAGACGGTAAAACGGGGAGAATTGCATGAACCCGCGATCAAGGGATTTACCGAAAAGGACACAGGTGTTACGCTAGAAACCGGTTCCGAGTTTTCTTTGGATTATTCGGTCACCCCCGAGTTCAAGATGGAAACCCAGTACGATGCGGCGGACTGGCAAAAGGTGGATGATATCGATTTCGGCACCTGGCTGACGCTTCTTCAAACCGGGGGTCCGGCAAGCCTCTATTACTCGGCAAAATATTTCGGTAAATTATTTACCATAAACGGAAGCCTGGCGCTTAACGGATGGTATAAAACGAGATTCAACCGTTCACCGGATTATCCGGAGACGACATGGGAAAATGAGCTCACGAATGATTACAACGGTTCCTATGTTTCACTTACCAAAAGCCTCAATACCACGATCAAACCATTATACACGATACGTGACTTTACCAATTCATACATTAATTACAGACTCACCTGGATGTTTTATAAGTACAGATTTGACGAACTGGATGGGAGTGTACCGATATATACAAGCGACTGGTTTCTTTGGGAAAGGGAACAGGTAACGAGTCACAGTCTCAACAACATGATTGAATACGATCCGGGATTTCTTGACTTGAAGGCAATATGTAATATTTCGAGACTCCCTCCGCTGCTTATGGAAATACAACCTTCGATGTCGCTCGCTTTCTGGATACTCACGACAACCGTCGGCACGAAGATGTATGAAAAGGAGAAGAACAACTGGTATTTCGATACCGTAACGATAACGGAAACGGTGAACCTTTCTCCGGCTTTCATCTTGTCCGAAAGTCTGACATACGATACCGAAGAAAGCGCGTGGATGGATTCGAAAACCGCGTTATCGCTTTTCCTTATTCCCGGTACCTCCATGTACCTCCTCAATCAGAATGTGGACTACAGTTTGTTTCATCAGAAAGTGACATCGAGTACATCGACTTTACAATTTCCCGGATTCACTGCGATCTTTGCGGCGCAGGAAATGCTCCCGTTTCGCTATGATTCGAAATATGAACAACTTGTTGAGGATAACGGTACAACCAAACGGTTATTACCCAACAAGCTGACCGTGAGTTACAATACGGGACTTCTTAATTGGGATTTCTGGCAAAAACGAATGAAAGTATCATCCTCATTGGAAACGTCATTGAACATTTTTTTTGAAGAATTTACCGCAAGTAATTTTAATATCACATGTACACTCAACTGGAATATTGCCGAGTTCCTTGAATTAACCTTCAGCGTTTCTTCATACAATGACAGTATTTTCCTCTATATCCCCGGTTTTATCGACAGACTCCCCGACGGACTCGTCGAACCTGTCGATTTTTTCGATGATCTTTTTAAATCATTCAATTTTTTTAACGAAGAAGACAGGATATTTTCGAATTTTAACCTGAAAACACTCAATCTGAGTCTTGTCCATCACCTTTATGACTGGGATCTTACCCTGAATTTTAACGGTTCTTTTAAAGAAATTGTGACGGGGAAAAAAGAATGGTATCCGACGGTATCGATATTCGTCGAGTGGATACCAATCCCGGAAATCAAGAAGGAAATGAAAGGGGAGGGAGACACATTCAATATTATTGGGGGTTGACTTATCGCCTTTTTTATATCTACAATTAATACAAGGAAAATTTATTGAGCAAGAACCTATCTATAGTCCTCAATGATAGCAGTATAATACACGATATTGTTGGGGTTAATGATCAGAATCTGAAATTGGTGGAAGAGTTATTTGGAGTGAAACTCCACACACAAGGAAACGAAATCGTCCTCGAAACTGACGATAAAGGCGTTATCGACGATATCAAATCCATGTTCGATCAACTCGAAACGCATATCAAAATGGGACAGCTTTTAAATCCCGATCTTTTGCGCGCCGTTCACCGGTCGATCGGAGACGGAAACCACGAAGATGCGGATTTGTTAAAGAAACATCATATATTCGTTCCAAAAGGAATTAAAAAAATATTTCCGCGGAATAAAAATCAGGCCCTTTATCTTGAAAAAATGAAAAACAGGGACATTGTTTTCAGTGTCGGTCCGGCAGGCACGGGAAAGACGTTTCTCGCCGTGGCAGAAGCCCTCAAAGAGGTATTTTCTCATCAAAAACGAAAACTCATTATTACGCGGCCGATCGTTGAAGCGGGAGAAAGTCTCGGGTATCTTCCCGGCGATCTGGAACAGAAAATTCATCCCTATTTGCGACCAATATATGATGCAATCGAATCGATTATCCCGCAGCCGATGATAAAAAAATGCGAAGAAAGTAATATTATCGAAATTGCCCCGCTCGCGTATATGCGTGGCAGAACCCTCTCGGATTGTTTTGTCATCCTCGACGAAGCGCAAAATACATCGAAAAAGCAGATGATGATGTTTCTCACACGTATCGACAGGGGCTCAAAAGCGGTAATAACAGGCGATATTACACAAATAGACCTTCCCAATCGGCTGGATTCAGGTCTTGTCCATGCAATATCGATTCTCAAAACAATCGAAGAAATAGGTTTTATTTTTTTCAGCAAGGAGGATGTTGTGCGCAATCCCCTGGTAAAAAAGATTGTGCAGGCATATGAAAACCTACACGAAGATTCATAAGTTCAAAAATCCGTCACTGTTGCCGGACTGGATACAGGGAAAATCATATATACGGTGGGTATTTCTGTCCATTTTGATCGCGTCGGTGTTAACGTTTGTCATTATCCTGATTTCAGCATGGTTCGATATCCCGTTTTCGCATGTACGAGTATCCGATTATAAACTGAACGAATTGGCGCCTGAAACCTTTATCGTGACACGAAATATACGCTATGAAGACGAAGCGGCGACAAATGTGAAAAAAGAGGCACGGGCGAAAAGTGTCCTTCCTGTCTTTGAACTCAAAAGGGATGTCACGAGAAAATGTCTCAAACAATTCGAACTTTTTATTTCCATCGTCTATAACGGGGCGGAGCAGCGTAAAGGGATCGAAAAGATCATGAATGAGATACAGATCGAGCTTCCCCACATCATCAATAATATCGGCAACAGCGAGATCGAGGCCCTCATCAAGCTTTACCCGAATCATGAAGAGGTCGTCGGTGCTGCGGAAAAAATTCTCACCGAGGTTCTCGAGAAAGGTATTTTCAGCCGTCTTGAGGAAATTATCGCGCGAAACGAAAATTTTTTTACTGAAGGAAAAATCGATCATTGGCGGGGGACCTACGAACATACAGAGGTACCGATCGACAAGGCGATCAGCATGAATAATCTCCAGGACTGGATTAAGGACAAGACAACGACGCTTCCGCTGGATGAGGTAAAAAAGAGCCTGGTCATCCTCCTCGTCACTATGTTTGCCCAGGAAAACTCATTCTATAATAGTGAAAAAACAGAGGAAAACAGGCACAAGGAAAGCGAACAGGTAGAAAAGGAATACAGGGAACTCCGCAAAGGAGAAGTCATTGTTGAAAAAGGATATATCGTCACTGAAGAAGCCCTTAAAAAGATAAAGATTCATGGAGAGAGTGACATAAGCCTCAATATCTATAATATTATCGGATCGTTGTTCATCGTCATTATACTCTACACTATGGCCGTTTTTTTAATGAACAAACGGATTATCGGCTTGAGACTCAAAAAGAATCAGATACTCCTTTTAATCTGTCTTGGATTTATTTATCTCGTATGGATTGTTATCCTTACGAAAATCCCCTTTGAATCGGAGTGGCTGCCGATTTCCATTTACCTTCCGACCGCCGCATTTGCCGTGGTCGTTTCCCTTCTCATCACACCCCTTGCCGGCACAATTTTTACGCTGATCATCTCCACAGCGATCCTTTTTGTGACGAAAATGGATGCGAATGCTTTTATTTTCGCGTTTCTGTCCGGGATCGCCGGCTGTATCGTAACCATAAAAACAGAAAAGATGATCGATCTTATTATTGCGGGTCTCTTCCTGTCGTTATTTAATTCGTTTGTTCTGCTTACGCTGGGGCTGTTAAGAAATTTCCATACGGATGAAATTTTCGTCGCAATCGGGTTGGGGAGTTTCAACGGTTTTTCGTGCGGCCTTTTGGGAATAGGACTGCTGATATTACTTGAACATATGATGAACCTCGCCTCACGATTCAGATTACTCGAGTTATCCGATTTGAATTCCCCTATTTTCAAAAAAATGCTTACAAGGGCTCCGGGTACCTATAATCATTCGGTCATGATGGCCCATCTTGCGGAGACAGCATGCACGGAGATAGGGGCGAATCCGCTTCTCGCACGGGTAGGCGCCTATTATCACGATATCGGAAAAATGGATCAGCCGGAATATTTTATCGAGAATCAGACTCATGACAACAAGCATGACGAACTCAAGCCGAGTCTGTCGATCGCGGTGATAAAATCACATGTAAAAATCGGGGTTGAAAAGGCGAAGGAACTCAATCTGCCTGAAGAGGTCATCGATATCATCGCACAGCACCACGGCAAGGGACTTATCACTTATTTCTATCATCGGGCGATGAGTGAAAATAAAAACGAGAAGATTTCCTCAGACGACTACAAGTATCCCGGTGAACGCCCCAAAAGCAAAGAGGCCGCTGTTGTTCTCCTCGCGGATGTGGTCGAAGCGGCGTCCCGAACATTGAAACGCCCCACGGTCGGTAAACTCGAGAAATACATCTGGAAAATTATTATGGACAAGTTTACGACGGGCGAATTAAGCGAATGCCAACTTACGTTCAATGAATTGGAGACCATAAAAAAGAGCTTCGTTCAAATTCTTTCCGGTTACTTTCACTCACGCATCGAATATCCCAAAGTCAAAGAGATCATGAAATGAACGGGGAGACGGGTTTATCTGAATCGAGTATCGTCGATATAACGTACATAAACACGGAAAAACTGCAATCGATGGATGATATCGAAGGGTATTGTCTTTCAGTCCTGAAAATGCTCGACGTCACAAACGGTCAGCTTTCCATCATTATTTGCGATGATCAAGAAATTAGGCGACTCAATAACATGTACCGGTCAAAAGATACACCGACCGATGTTCTCGCATTCGGCCAGCTTTACGACGGAGATCCGGTGCCCGGGGAAGAAGCCAATGATAAGTCTGGCAAATGCCTCGGTGATATCGTCATTTCCGCGGAAACATGCCTCCGCAACGCACGTCGCTTTCATGTCCCTTTTCAAGAAGAAATGGAGCGGCTGCTCGTACATGGAATTCTGCATTTACTCGGTATGGATCACGATGAAAGGGATTCGTCGATGATCAGGAAACAGGAACAATTGTTACGTGACATAAAACAAAAAAAAACTAAAAAATAAACTGAGGTTCAACCCTTATCCTCAGACAAACAGGGGAGGAAGACATTGAAAAAGAAGGGATTTTTAAAAAGGTTTTTCGGGAAACGGACGGATGATGAGGAAAATGACCTGAAAAATCTCGACAGGGAAAAGAAAGACATGATACGAGGTATTGTCGAACTTTCGGATACATCGGTAAGGGAGATCATGGTACCGCGAATCGATGTGGTCTTTCTATCGATTGAGACAACGGAGAAGGAGTTGCTGGAAATGGTGGCGGAAAGCAGGCATTCACGGATTCCGGTTTACGATACGACTATCGATAATGTCGTTGGAATTCTCCATGTAAAGGATCTTTTACGTTTTCTGGTAAAGGGCGATGAATACGGGATCGATATCAAGACGATCATGAGAAAGGCGTATTTTGTCCCGGAAAGTAAAAAACTGAACTCACTTCTGCGTGAGATGAAACGCAGAAAGGCCCATATCGCAATCGTCGTTGACGAATTCGGCGGCACGTCCGGAATCGTCTGCCTCGAGGATATCATCGAGGAAATAGTCGGAGATATACAGGACGAGTTCGACAATGAGACGGAAGAAGTATTGAAGATCGGTGAGGGTATTTACCTCTGCGATGCCCGGGTGAATCTCGAAGATCTGAACGAGAAATTGAATATGACCCTTCCGACAGACGATTTCGATACTCTCGGGGGGTTTGTTTTCGATCTTTTCGGTAAAATACCCGTAAAATACGAGAAGGTCACCTTTGAGAACAACGATTTCATCATACAGGACATAAGCGGTCATAAAATATCGACCGTGAAAATTGTCACCAATGGCAATAAAAACAAGGGAGAGAACGGGAATAATAAATCATAAGTCTCGAAAACCCCACAATCGATGTAAACCCCGCTATTTCTCAGTGTCATTTCGATAATTTCCTGCCGGACAATGTGAATAAAGTACACAAAAAGAAATCAAGATCTCATTTTAATGTAAAAAATTGAAATCGGAGGCCTCACGTGGTATTGTTTACAATAGTGGTAGCGAAACCGGTAAGTCAACAACGGCATATTATGATGGAGCGATCGCAATTGTTTGGAGGCCGAATGTCTTCTCATATACCGACCATAAAACAGACTCACGTCGTCGCAATCGTCGTACAAATCATAATATTGATATTATTGATGCTCGGGTTTTCTCAAATCAATTCCTACTATATCGTTTTTATTACGACAGGATTATTTGTCGTTCTCGTGATCATTCTTAAATATCGTATTCCCCATTACCACAGAAAAGGTATTTCCTTTATCAAAAAAGGAAAGTGGGAAGAGGCGCTTTTCTGTTTCGAGCAAAGTTATATTTTCTTTAAAACATACGGGTGGATCGACCGTTATCGTTTCTTCACCCTGCTGAGTGCTTCAAAAACATCTTTTACGGAAGAGGCACTTTTGAACAAGGCGTTCTGTCTGGCACGGCTCGGGCGAACGGAAGAATCGATTCAAACATATAAAAAAGTACTTGGAGATTTTCCCCACAATGGATTGGCAAAGAACGCATTGCGAATGATGGTTACAAGGGATTAAGCGTTCATATTTCCGTAACAATACGGCCGTTACCTCTTTCAACCCGTGTCCATATTTTATTTGACTTTTCAAAATAAAGATGCTATAAAAAAAAGAGGAAAACGGGCAATGAAAATAACGCAATACCTGCCTTTCATAATTATCGTAATGATACTTTCTGCACACCTTTCATGTAATATATCCGAGGATACGGTGGGAAGGGGAAATATCGGCGAAGGCCCCGACATCGAAGGATGTCCCGTCTTCCCCGCAAACAATATATGGAACACACCGGTCGACGATCTTCCCGTCAACCTCCATTCGGACGAATATATCGTGTCGATCGGGACGGAAAAATACCTCCATCCGGATTTCGGCTCAGGAACGTATCTGGGTGCCCCGATCGGCATACCCTTTATAACAGTAAACGCCTTACAGCCTTCTGTCACCATCAATTATACCGCATATGGTGCAGAGAGCGATGCGGGTCCTTTTCCGATTCCGTTGTCGGCACCGGTCGAGGGCGGGGATGAGGGTGACGGCGATCGCCATGTCATCGCGATCGATACCGATCGGTGCGTCCTCTACGAGTTATATCGGGCGTTTCCGGACAGGGAAGGGAACAGGTGGGACGCCGATTCGGGGGTCTGTTTCGATTTGAAATCGAACGATCTCAGGCCGGCCGGATGGACTTCGGCAGATGCGGCGGGACTCCCCATATTCCCCGGACTTGTTCGATATGATGAAGTGGCTTCCGGTGAAATCAAACATGCCCTTCGTTTTACCGTCAGCCAGACGCAGAAAAAGTATGTCTGGCCCGCGCGGCATTACGCTTCATCGATCACGAACGAAGCGTATCCGCCCATGGGACAACGGTTTCGCTTGAAGTCCGGCTACGACGTTACCGGCTTCTCAAGAGAAGTGAAGGTGATTCTTCAGGCGCTGAAAACATACGGAATGATCCTTGCGGACAACGGCAGTTCGGTTTTTATATCGGGTGCTCCCGATGAACGATGGAACAACGATATCCTCAGGGAATTACGCAGCGTTACCGCGGTTAATTTCGAGGCTGTTGATGTCTCGTCGCTCATGGTGGATGAAGATTCGGCCGAAGCGAAATAGAAGCGATACAATAACTCTCATGCGTTCCGTATTAGGCCGGACGGTGATTGAAATTAAGCGATGTGCTTTAAATTACCGCGGGTACTTGACCTCGATAACGACATGGCATATCATGCTGATATGAGTGTCGTCTGCCTTTATCAAAAATCTCTCATGGCCGCGATCGTCAGATGCACGCTTGTCATCCTTATTGTATGCGTTCCCGTATCACCATGCTGCGCAAAAAACAAAGCGGTCTCACTCTATGAACAAGGCAGAATCGCGCAGATACAGGAAGCGTTTTACCGCGCAATCGAACTCTATAAAGCGTCCCTCGACATAAATCCCGACTATGTAGCGCCGATAAAGGGACTCGCCGAATGTTATTATTATCTTGGTGAATATCAGGAGGCGTTACGCTATACGGGGGATGCGAAAAAATACGATAAAACCGATCTCGAACTCTACAATCTCGAAGGAATGATTTATACGGGATTAAAGGAATTCGATCGGGCGCGGGAACGGTTCGAATACGTGCTCGGAAAGGAACCGAACAATATCGAAGCACGATTCGGTCTTGCGGAAATCGATATCGCAAACGGGAAAACCCGTGAAGCGGCAAAAAGGTATCTCGAAACATTGTCGTTTTCTCCTCGAAACAAAGTGGCCTTGCTGCACCTTGCTGCACTGTATGAGGAAATGGGTGAAGAAGATACCGCGCTGGCATATCTCGAGCTTGCCGTAAAATATCACTCAAATGAGCCGGACGTTCATTATATAATGGGGAAACATTATCTCGAGTTTTTCAATGACAAACGTGCGGAATATCACCTCAAGACGGCAATCGCACTCAAATCAGGCTATAACGAAGCGAAACAACTCCTTGCCATTGTCTATTTCAAACGTAATTCATTACAGGAGGCGATAATGCTGATGCGACAGACACTCGCTTCCGAAGACCAGGATGAACTCCATTTTGCCAGATATTGTCTTGGATTGTTTTACGCGGAATCGGGAATGTATGAGGAAGCCATCAACAACTATGCCGCGGCGTTAGGGATACGTTACGATGACGAGATTTCGAGGATGGCTGCGGAACATTACGCTTTTCGTCACCTTGGCATACAGAACACCATGAGAAAAAATCTCGCACGGTACCATTATAACGAAGGAAAGCTTCTTGAAGAAAAAAGCTATCTTACAAGCGCACTTGTCGAATACAGGAGAAGCCTGCGGCTGGATTATGACTGGGAGACTGCCCGGTACGCGTATGCCCGGATTTATAAAAAAATGGGGTTTCCGATAAAATATCTGATGGAATTGAAGGTATTAAAAGATGATTATAAAACAAAAAACAGGGAAGTTCTCGATGAATACGATCTGCACCTGATGAATCTCTACGACAGTGTCTCCTACCGGTGGCTTCCCGAACTTCGTGCTATAACGGGAGGAATCGGCATTTCAGGAGAGGAAGATACGAAAACACTTTTTGACCAGTATGCAGTCAAGCAGAATAGTTTTTCGTTCGCCCTCTATACGATTCCGCACAAAAACAGACTGATTCATCCATACGGCGATCGGGTTATGCTGGGTTATTTAAAGGATCAACTCATCCGATTCCGCGTCGTCGAGGTCAAGAATGACGGAGAAGCAATCGACTCTTTTGAAGCCGCGTTCAGAGGGGCGAACGAATTGAAATCGGATTTTTTTATCATCGTCGCTTTCACCGAACGGGAGCGAAGCATCGAAATCGTATTTACCATTTACCTCACGCGGATCGGTTCGAAACTGAACGAATACAACGTCTATAAAACGGGAAATAAACGAATTCAGCAGGCCCTTTTTGCCGCGGCGGACACGATCGAATCGTCGCTTCCGTTGAACGGAACACTCCTCGCAAGAAAGTTCAATAAAGGAATAATCGATCTGGGAACCTATCACGGTATAAAAAAGGACGATACGCTCATCATCGTCAAAAAGGGGACGCTGAGACTCGATCACAAGGATATGGTATTGGTGTATACCGATGACGATGTTGTCGGCAGTTTCAGAGTAACAGCCACGGATGAGGTGATCTCGGAAGGAACGATAGAAAAAAAAGGATTTTTCGATTTCGTGAATCCCGAAGATGCGGTCATCGCGGAACCAGCCGCCGAATAAAAACCTCACGTACGCTAATGCAACCGTCAGTTCATCATCGGGATGTCGGCTCCTCCATTGACTCACGAGAAAAAATGGAAAACGTACCAGGTTGCCAGTGCGGTATAGAATAGTCGCTACGACTGTTTTTTTTCATTTAGCCGAAAAGATCCCGCTCCCACTTGTCGATAAGCTCTTTTTTCACGCCGAAATACTCAAAAAAAAGCTCGACGACCCTGCGATTGGGATAATGTATATTATCGTGATATAATCGGTAGACACTCGATTTATTGTCATTGAACAGAAACCAGCCCGCGGCAACACCGGCACTCCTGCTTCTTCCTTCATCACAGTGGATCACCATATTAGTACAATTCCTGTGTTTTTCGAAAAACGCGATAATGAGTTCGAGATGTGCTTTATTGAAGAGATGAAGGCCGCTGCTTTCATCATCGATATCATAAAATCGCAGACTCATTATTTCCCTGAAACAATGTTCGTTTTCAAGTGTTATAAAATAGTCTTTCGGGTTTGTGATACGAATCATGACATTATAATCCTGCGGATTTAGTTTTATGACCGCCGCTTTCTGTTTGTTTAAAATATATGTTGCCATTGCCTATACTATACATATTTTTTTGTTAAAAATCAAAGCACCCTGTCAATCCGTAACGGATTTTCTGCGAACCCGATATTGAAGGGTTCCTGAATGGTTCGATAAAAGCCGTTCCTTTCGGAGAATAACATTTACCGGCGGATTTTTACTGGATAAATTTTCCGAAAAGCATATAATGTTAACTAGGATCAGAAGGAGTGTTTCAGGTGAGAAATCCGTCTTATTTTGATAAATTCAATAAAATGAATTTCGAAACAAAAATTAATTGCCATTATCTTGATAAAAAAAATAACGAAATAATCATTTCAATAAATGGTGAAATGGAAACCTTTTACACAAAATTCTTCAATATGGCGATAACGGCCCTGCTTGACGATGAAAAACAGCTTGCGACCATATTTTTCGATCTCAAAATGGTGAAATATATCAGTTCCTCGTTTGTCGCTTCCTTACTACACGTCATCAATAAAGCGAAATTTAACGGAATAGAGATATTCTTTATTAACTGCAATCCATATATCAAAAATGTCATCGATACCATGGGATTCCTTCATTTTATAAAACAGATTGATCTGAAAACCCATAAATCGATTACCGTGACCTGCACCGGCTGTAAAAAAAAGATAACGATCAAAAAACTCGGTGAGTTTCGATGCCCGCATTGCAATACGCTGCTCAATATAAGCGACCGGGGAGTCGTCAAATAACCTTCTCTGTTCTACCGCTATTCGTATACCGGATAAACAGGTAAAATTAAATCATTATTGTAAAAATGCAATATATTGTGCATAAATGCTTTTATATTTGCATTAATACAACGCAATGTTCAGAAAAATATAAAATATATGGTTATTCCATAAAGAAATAGTGGGAATTCGGTCATGGCATTATTTTTGCTTATATGATAGTATATGAGAAAAAGAAAGGAGAAAGAGTATGAAAAAAGTGAGTCTTTTCAGTGCCTGTGCCCTGGCCATTTTTATTTTTTGCGCCGCATCGGGATTTACGCTTACCGGGGATGCGAATGCGGACAATAACATTAATATTGTCGACGCCCTTATGGTCGCACAATATTATGTGGGGATGTCTGTTTCGGGAATCGATCTTGCAGCAAGCGATGTGAATGCCGATGGTTCGATCAATATCGTGGACGCCCTTCTGATCGCCCAGTATTATGTCGGACTTATCGCCGATTTTCCGGCAGACGCGCAAACCAATCCGCCGGCCACTAACCCGCCGACGACTACAAACCCGCCGACGGTCACCAACCCGCCGACCGTAACGAATCCACCGTCGGCGACATCATTGCCGGCCGCATCTCCCGCGCCGACCTCCGGAGGAAGCGGCGCCACAACAACCAGCATTTCATCGGTCACATCCCCTCCGACAACCATTACGCCGGTACCGGGTGGAACCCCGATGCCCGAAGTGACGCCGGATCCGTCTGAAACCAGTTTTTTCTATTTTTCCTACGATGATTCGGCGAGTACGGCAGGGGTGGAACTCGCAAAGTATCAATTGAATAATGGCGTGATACCCGATCCCGGACTCGCGCGACCGTGGGAATTTTTGAATTATGAAGATTTCACGCCTGAAACGACAGAGAATATCGGACTCTTCGATGTATCCATGGGCCTCTGGGAACGGGAATCGCTCAAGGAAGGTTACGAAAAGGAATACAAACTCGGCGTCTATGTTGGATCTCCCGTGATCACAAAGGAAACGCGAAAGAATGTCGTTTTAACATTAATTGTCGATATCTCCGGTTCCATGGGTTCTTATGCCGTCCAGGTCGATACTGAACGCTACACCCGAATGGATATCGTGAAATACGGCCTTACCGCGCTGACAAATTCACTCAAGGACGGTGATGTCATCAATATCGCGACATTCGAAACAACGGCCGCAATCGCCCAGCAGGGCCTTCGATATCCAGAAGATTTAAGTACCTATAACGCGGCTGTCGATGCCCTCACACCGACGGGAACGACGAATCTCGCAGACGGTGTCGACAAGGGATATCAGGCGGCACTTGCCACCTACGACCCGGAGAAGTCAAACAGGGTCGTTATCCTTACCGACGCCTATGCAAATACCGGGGAAATCGATCCTCAGGTGATTGCCCAGCACGTGATCATAAATGGACAGGAAGGAATTTATTTTTCCGGACTGGGGATCAGCGAAGCCTTTCAGGAGGCGTTTCTCCAGCAGCTGACAGATGCGGGAAAAGGCGCCTATTTCTCTGTCATCACCCTGACCGATGCTAAAAAAGCCTTTCAGGACAGGTTCGCCGCATTGCTTATGGTCGCGGCAAAGGATGTTCAGTTCAGGATGGATTATCCGGCCGTACTCGAACATGATATCACCGCCGCAGAAGAGACCTCAACCGATCCCGTTGAAGTACAACCGATCAATTTTTCTTACAATACCACACAATACTTTTTCGAAGGATTCCAGCTGGAAACGGACGAACTCTCATCGGATGAAACCTTCAAACTTACCATCAGCTATAAAGATCCGGATAACGGAACGGAAAAAACAGAAGTGTTCGAAAAAACCATTGCGGATCTGAGGGGAAACGATATGAACCTTATCCGGGATGCCGAAACCATTTATCTGTTTACTCAGCTGATCGGAAAACAGAAGAGTTGGGGTGAAATAAGCCCTGTCTTTTCAACGTACTACCAGGATTATTCCTCGCCGTTATTCAACGAGTACTGGGAGTTGATAAAAATCTATATCGGTGATTCCTTCGAAGCGATACCGGAATCGCTTGATTTCGGACGTGTGCTTATCGGTGATACACTGATAAAGACCATCACCATCGCCAACAATTCACTGGAAACGGTCGAAATCTTTGAAATTTATCTGGAAGATACAGTTTCCGGAAATCCGTTCGGTATCACGGCGGACGTTCCCGCGACGCTTGAACCCCTCGACGTCCTCAATATCAAAGTCGCATTCGAAGCAGCGGCCGAAGGTGTGTATGAAAACGGCATCGTGGTCGATTCGTCTTATGATGACGAACCGCTTGTGATTCCTGTTTCGGGAACCGCATCCTACGAGACCGATCCTGCGACACCGACACCGGAACCGCCGGGCGTTACCACACCGCCCACACCGATACCGACAGCCCTACCGGTATTATAAGGGCATAAAAGTAAGAATGTGCGGATTTCATTGAAAAGCAAGGCCGTCTCTTGTGAAGGGACGGCCTTTTTATTATATCGTTCGCGGTAAAATCATTCTGTAACGAGCAGATCCTCTTTATTGAATTCCGGATATCCGGTGACGGCGAACATCGAAGAGAAAGAGTCTTTGTCAACGAAAAAAATCTCGCCGTCGCGTCCGTCAATACCCGGTCTGCCGTCTCTTCCTCTTTTCGCATAAAAGTCGGATTTTCCCGCTTCGCCGCCGCTTCCGGCACTGCCGCCGCGGGATGTCAACGTAAACCTGCTCAGAATGTCGCTTTCACCATGATAGATGAGGGTAATATTTCCCGCATCTCCACCGTTACCGCCGTCGCCGCCGTCTCCGCCTCTTCCCTTGTTTCTTCCATCGGTACCGTCTTCACCTGATTCTCCGTCACCGCCGTTCGTCGTAATGGTTATTTGTTTGTCGGCTTTCAGCGCGAAAAGCATGTTGTTATTCTGTTCATAGATGACGATATACCTGTCAGCGATCCCGGCGTTATCGGCGGGATTATGATTGTAATACGCCGCATGAATCACGACCGTTTCGCCGTTTTTCCCGTGTTCACCGTGTTCTCCATCCTGTCCGTCGACGGGTGCCGTGTCCTTTGTATTCGATGCGACAGCCAAGACTCCAAAACAGCCGAGTATAAGGCAGCCGGCCGTTACCGTCCCGGCATCGTAAAGCTGTCCAGGAGGATCTACTTCGTAGCCGGAAAAATCGATCGTATCATACCCGTCCCAATCAATCGGAAAGAAAAGTTCTTCGGAAAGATCATTTCCTGGGGTTATAATTTGTAATGTGCACCGGTTTCCGCTTATGAACATAAAGCTGTTTGGATTGACCTTGACATAATTGTTTTTTATAACCGTGAGTGAATTATCGTGACTGGCAAACGTGAAGTCCTTCAAGACAGGATTCGCAATTTCCTTACCATCCGCCGTATATACCGTTACACGAACTCTGTATATCTTTCCGGGTATAAGCGATGTTACGGGATCATTCCTGTCGATATTTTCCAGATGTGCGCTGAAATTTTTGATTTCGAGGTTTTTAACGGATGTCGCACAGCCCGTAAAAAGAAGTACCATCGCAACAATAACATTAAATATTTTCACTTTATTGACTCCTTCCTGTAATAATGAACTCTGATAAACACTATAGCTCATTTATTTAGAAACACAATGTGATCACAAGCTGATAATGGGGACGGCAGATGAAGCTTGCCTCTTGACAATATGGCTGTGACGGTAGCATATAATGAAGTGACGAATTGCAGAGATCATGATAACCATCAATACCTTTGTCAAAAAAAAGATTTCCCGCGCGCTTCACTCGTATAATATGATCCGGCCGGGTGATCGAATACTTGTCGCGGTTTCAGGGGGGAAGGATTCGATGACACTGGTACGTGAATTAATGACACGCAGGCGGCATTTTTCGATCCCTTTCACGATAGACGCGGTGCATGTAAAAACGGATATTGCGGCATCGAAAGCTTTCGAAACGGTAAATGCGATCATGGAGGGGTGGGGGATCCGCCTTTATACCGTTCCCCTGACGCTTCGAAACAGGGTTGTGCCGGGAAAGGAGATTGATTGTTACTGGTGTTCGGTGCAGCGGCGGATCGAAATCCTTAAAGCCGCACGTTTGCTTGGCTGCAATAAAATCGCCCTGGGCCACCATTGCGATGACATTATCGAAACCTTTTTTATCAATATCGTCTACAAGGGAAAAATCGAAACAATGAGGCCTGTCTTTTCATATTCGAAATATCCGTTTTCAATTATCAGGCCGCTTTGCCTCCTGCTCAAACGGCATATCGAGGAGTATGTTGAATTTCATCAGCTTATCCATATCCCATGCGCCTGTCCGTTCAGTAACATAACACGCCGGGAGACGGTGAAAAAAGCGATTGGATTGCTTGCGGGGGAACATGAAAAGCTTCGTTATACGATCTACCGCGCTTTGGAAAAGAATCTCTTTCCGTTTGTCTGATTCGCAGAAGAAACATTCGTATCCGGAAGGACTAAAACCGGTATTGAGGTGAAAGGAAACAGGGCATACGGATACATGACGAATTATGGTAATTCGATTGCATGTTGACTGATTGTATGATACCATGGATGTACCGTTACTTGAACAGGGAGATTGATGACCCTCACTCTACGCGTTTCGCATCGTTACTATGAGGAGAGAACAATGAGAAATAAAAACAGACGTTCGGCAGACATCGGAAGGTTCTTGTTTATCTTGGTTTTTTTAGGTATGGCCGTATCGGTCCAAGCCCGTGAAGGTTTTCGCATCGGAGATGCCGATAATGACGGTGAGATCACAATCATCGATGCCCTCATGATCGCCAGGTATTACGTCGGGCTGGAACAGAAAGGTTTTTACCAGGATGCATCGGACGTCGATGCGAACGGGGCGATAAACATTCTTGACGCTCTTCTCGTTGCACGGTATTACGTTGGTCTGATCCGAGAATTTCCCGCGGGCCCAGGACATCTCGATAATCCGTTCGAGGGTGCCGTGTGGTATGTGGATCCCGTCTGGTCGTCCCTGGCAGAAGCTGCGGGTGGAGGGCCGATTTCCTCATGCAGTACCGGCGTTCTCGTTGACAATATCACATCCATTACCGGTGGCGCGGGATTGAAAGGCCGCCTGGATGAAGCCCTCTCGCAAAACGCAAACCTGATTATTATCGTCCTCGATTACCTGCCGTCCGATTGTACGTTCGCGTGGTACGATCCCTTCGAAAGCCAGGTCACTCCCTTCGAGCGGTATACGACGGAGTTCATCGATCCGATTGCGGCGATTCTCTCTCTGGAAGCATACAGCCATATTCGAAAGGTCGTCGTTATCGAACCGGATGCGCTTCCTGTTATAATAACGAATCAGGAGAAACAGGCATGTATGGAAATGTACGGTACGGGTGGTTATCCGGATATGATCCGTTATGCCGTCAATGCATTGAATGCGATTCAGCATACATACAGTTATATCGATATCGCGCACTCCGGTTATCTTGGCTGGGATGATAATTTTATATTCATAGCGGATATAGTTACAAATACCTTGAAATCCGCAACGAACGGGCTTGCGAGTGTTTCCGGATTTATCACGAATACGACCAATTATACTCCTCTTGAGGAGCCGTTTCTTCCTGATTCGGAGTATGAGATCGACGACACCCCCATACGATCTGCGCGCTTTTACGAATGGAACAGATACTTCGACGAGATCCATTATGCGCAGGATATGTATCTGGCTCTGGTCGACCGGGGATTCCCCGCTTCGATCGGAATGCTCATCAACACGTCGCGGAACGGCTGGGGAGGAGAGGGGAGGCCGGCCCATGTCAGTACGTCTGGTGACATCGATACCTATGTCGATGAGTCGAGAGTGGACAGAAGACTTCACCGCGGGAACTGGTGCAATCAGCCGGGAGGTATCGGTGAAAGACCAAGGGCGAACCCGGCCATCCATATCGATGCCTATGTCTGGGCATGGCCGCCGGGTATTTCCGATGGTACGGGCGAACCGGGAGTGCAGGATCCCGATGATCCGCAAAAAACGTATGTTCGCATGTGCGACCCGAATGAAACGAGCATATACTCAATCGATCCCCACATTGGAACCGGCGCTTTACCCGCGCCGCACAGGGGGAAATGGAACAGGGCACACTTCGAGGTGCTTCTCGAAAATGCGTATCCGCCGGTTTTATGACGGAACAGCAAGCAGGATGTCGCCGAAGCGTTAAAAAACGTCCATCGCTACCCGAACGGACGACAGGGTGTGTATATCCGGGATAATAAAAATAAAAAAATAAAGGGAGAATAGGTTATGAAAATTTTTTTTCTCATTATCACGGTTTTTTTCTGTCTGGTCCCCGTGTATTCGCAGCAACACTATGTACTTCATGTTTCGGCCGAATGGATGGATACCTTCGCAACTGAAATCCGATATACGGGAGATTATTCGGGGACAGGGGTGACGTCTTTCGATATCGGCCCTTACAGCAGTCCATTTACCGTGACATTGACCGTTGTCAACACCCATGAACAGGCCCTTCTCGCAGATCTGGTTTTTGTATACTGGAGTGGTAACGGTTCAGCCTCCGGGGAATCCGTGACCGTGACCGTCGATGACGCCAACCCGGAAGTGGATGCGGTTGCCGTGTATGCGAATATCGAGCCCACACCGCCCGCCTCATCGGGTACCGGATATATGTGGCTCGATCCGACAAAAAAGACGGTCGCGCCGTCCGGCGCCTTTACCTGGGAGCTTCATGCCGATACGGGAAGCCAGCGGCTTGCCGCCTATGACGTCGATATTTCATGGCCCGTTCCGCAAGGCGGTGTGATCATGACCGTGGATACATCGAACGGAACGAACGGGGTCGATGCGGGCGTCGAAGGCTTTGTCGCGGCCGCCGAAGCAGATAACGCGATGGGGACCCTCCATATAGCTGGATTCGACACACACGGCACGGGTCCCTCAAATGATCTGCACGTCTGTACCGTTCATTTCAAAGCCGGGTCCCGGGAAGTGACGGGCGCCTCGGTAAGTGTCGTCGTCGGCGATATGGTGGACGAGACGGTATCCCCGATCGGGATGGGGATGGGCATGGAAGCAGTCATCGTCATCGAAGGAGATGAGGAATTCTTTTTAGGTGACGTGAATGATGACGGTCGCATCACGATCATCGACGCCCTTCTCGTGGCGCAATATTATGTCGGTCTCGAACCCGCTCAATATACCGCACCGGTCGAAGCGGGGGATTCGAATCAGGACGGAAACGTCAATATCATCGACGCGCTCATGATGGCGCAATATTACGTTGGTATCTGCGACTGTCCGTATTTTCCCCCGCTCCACGGGTAGAAAATGGGCGTTGCCGCCGGTTCCGGTATCCTTTACGGTTTTACGGCGACAATGACACTCCGGTTCAATGCCGCAGGTTTATGTTCGATGGAGGCAAAGCCGGCGGTTTCAAGGAATGATGACATTTCGGAGACCGAATAACATTTTCCTCTTGATAAAAACATGAGTAGCACGGAATATTCTGCGACAGAAAGCGGGCCGTTTTTTTCCGGAGAAATATGCGCATCATGGATGATGAGGATACCGCCTGATGCGAGACTGCGATAGGAATTACCAAGAATTTTCCGTACATCGGGAATATCCCAATCGTGAAGGACATGCGATATGAGGTGTATATCGTAACCTTCCGGCAGTGAATCCCCGAACATATCGCCTGAAGCCACGTCGATCCGTGAATCGAGTCCGGCTGAAGCAATACATTGCCGTGCGGCAAGATGAACGGGCGGCTGTTCGTATATTGTCGCTTTCAACCGGCTGTTTATGGAACAGAGAATGATCGAATAGATGCCCGAACCGCCACCGATATCGAGTATACATCGGTGATCGTGGAAATCGATTGCCGAAGAGAGTCCCCCGGCAAGGTACGCACCGCGGCTGTTCATGGCGGATGAAAAGCTTTTCGCGAATTCTCTGTCGCCCATCGCCTCTTCCCATTTCTTGCCGTCTTTTTTCGCGGCCCACGAAGCGGGTTGACCGGTTTTGAGGACCTCGAGCATGTCGATACATATCGGCCTGTCTTTCAATGATCCGACAAAAGAACTCAAATCAAATGCCGATGTATTTGTCAGGTAATCGAGTGAGGTCCGGGTAAGAGAGAAAATACCGTTTTCTTCCTTTATGAAGCCGTAGGCCTTGAAGAGAGTCAGCATGACATCGGCTGGTCTTTCGCTTATATCAAACAGATCGCAGATATCTTCAAGGGTACCTGGATGATCCTTGAGCCGGTTGAAAAAATCGAGATAACTGACGGCCGCGATAAAGAGATCGGGGGCGAAAGAACTTTCACGTAGAAAAAAGATTTTGTCGGGAGATGTTTGGGGAATGTGCAGGAGTGAATCGATCATATTGGGCGCCTCCTTATTCATGTTCCGATGCACTACTATAGCCGCTATAACATGAGTCCGTCAATCATTGAGGCCATCACAAAATCATTGACGGAAAGACCGTTTACGGCACGGGTTGAAAACGAAACGACGAGTCTGTCATAGGTGAGTTTCATTTCGGGATAGTGGCCCTGTTCTTCCGCGATAACGGCAACAAGATCGAAAAAATATTTTGCCTCCGTAAAATCACGAAATTCGAAGGTTTTCATTATCCGTCGATGCTCGAGCGTCCATCCGTCGATCTCTTTCATGTATCGTTCGATACTACTCTCGTCGAGAAGAGAAATATCGATACCCTTCGGAATGCATGAATAAGGCATCGATTTTAAAAAGGGAATTGAGGGCTGCGAGAGTATCCCTTCAAGTTCGCCGAACCACAATCCGTAATCCGGTGTTTCTGCCGCTTTATCGAGAATATCCAGGTATCGGATATTATTGTTTTTATCAAGAACGACAACAGCCCCGGCTAAAAGATGTATTTCCTTGATTAGAAGACCGTAATTTATTCCGAACGAATTATACCGGTAATCGGAAAAAAGTTTCATATGTTCTATCACGTTCTCCCGGCAGAAACGCTTTTGCGTGAACGGGAGATCGAGGCTGATCCCGATCACCGCCACATCGCAGGGCATCCGCGCGGACCTCTTTTCGAATTCCAAAACCTGCTTTCCACATACCTCCTCATCGATTGATAGAAACGACGTCAGTATCTTGATTTTCCCGTTAAAATCCAGAAGCCGTATCTCATCGAGGTCGTTTGTCGTGAGTATAAACTCAGGTGCCCTCATGTTTTTTCTGATCGTTCGCCCGACAAGGTTGACGGATTTATCACGGAATTGTACGGTTTTCATTTATATTCACAGTACCTTTTTCATCAGGGATTCGCTGTTCTGCATGAGCATCCTGATATATTGCGTTCGTTTGTATATCCACGTATCTTTTATCCCGAGTCTTTCCCTGCTCATTTTTCCTCTGAAATCATCGATGCATCCGTATCCTTTTTTATCCATCCATGAAGCTATCCCGTCGATTATCGACGACAGATGCCCGATCCCGTTTCTAAAAAGGGTACTGACGACCTGGACCGCACCGCTTCCCGCGAGCAACACCCTGATTGCGTCATCGGCGTCGGTAATACCGTTGCTGCTGCAAATCGTCCCGGTCACGTTGCCGTAAAGAAGGCCGGCATAGCGAAGCGAGAGGAGGGCATCCTCCTTACGGCTGAAGTTGAACGGAAATATAATGTCTTCCTTGTCGATGTCGATGGAAGACTGAAAATGACGGTTGAAAAGAACGAATCCATCGATGCCGATTTCTTCACACCTGGTGATGAAATTGGCGACATTCGTGTAATACGGACTCAATTTCACACTGACCGGCACACTGACCGCCTCCCTTATTTTTTTCAATATCGCTATTTGTTCATCTTCGATGTTATCCGAAGCCTCGAGATGATAGACGGGTGAGGTATACAAATTGATTTCGAGTCCGTCGACGCCCGTTTGTTCGAGAAGCCCGGAATATGCTACCCACGTTTTTTCCTGTACCGCGTTCAGACTGGCAATGACCGGAATACCGACCGTCTCTTTGGTTTTTCTCACCCAATAGAGATGGTTTTCCGGTCCGCTTTTTTTGATATCCGGGAATATCGTGATCATCTCAGCGTGCCAGTCGTCGTATTTATGAAGATCTCGCTGTTGTTGTAAAGATTCCAGGTTGACTTCTTCCTCGAACAGCGATTTACACACCAAAGCCCCCGCCCCCGCGTCCTCGATTTTTTTAATCGTATCCATGTGCGCAGTCAAACCGGAAGCGCCCGCTATGACAGGATTTTTCAATGGTATCCCCATATAGGAAATCGATAGATCTGCCATTTTTTTCTCTCCTTTTCCGTGTATGGCTTTGCAAACATTTCCCATACACGTCATTGTCCATGACGGGATCTTCCGTATTGTCATGTGGTCCCGTCACAGCCGGTGGGTTACCTTTTTCGGTATCACGTCACCGGTTTTTTTATGAATCCGGATTAAAGCGTCGTCTCGGATTTCCAGTAACCGTGGACATTGCAATACTCGATGACGGTCACCGTACCCGAAACATCGTCTTTAAAATGAACACCCAAAGCGGGCATGAGGTTGTCGGGATACATGATATATCTCGAAGCGAAATTCCCGTTGACATAGACATCGATCCAGTTGATCCAGTGCTCCTTTTTCATGGGATGGGTCGTCTCCCCTATTTTGATATTGATGTCCTTGCACCCGTCGAGAAGCCCGCACGTATTGCTGACCGCGAGTACGGGAAGATGTTTTTCGTGTCCTTCCTTGTCGGGGGGTGCGATTGCTTCATTTTTTTGAGTAAACCCGGATCCCGGTGTTTTACAGACGGGACACGCATCCGGCGCGCCGCCGAATGAAATGTGTCCGCAAGTTTTGCAGATGAATAAATTCTCCATATATGTTCTCCTTTTTTATGAAATGTAATATATGAACAACGCTACACGAATCGATCGTTTCTTTCATTGTCCTAAAGTATGATTTACATGATATTTTTCCGGATAACCATATCGTATGGTACGCTCTCCCTTTATGATGTACCGATTATATTTTTTATTTCCTCTCCCTGTATCTCTTCTTTCGCAAGAAGCCGGTCGACGATACTGTCGAGTTGTGAAGCATGTTCTTTTATGATGAGGACGGATCGTTCATAACATTGTGATAGAATTTGAATGATTTCTTCGTCGATGAGTTTGTTGCTTTCTTCACTGAAATCTCTTCTGTGCGCTATCTCTTCCCCGAGAAAAACCTGCTGCCGCTGACTGCCGAACGATATGTTTGAAAACTTTTCGCCCATTCCCCAGTCGAGGATCATTTTTCTCACAAGCTTCTGCGCCTCTTTCAAATCGTTTTCCGCACCGCTCGTCATCGTATGTAATTTTACGTCTTCTGCCGCGCGTCCGCCCATCAATACGCTGATTCGCTGGAGGATGTATGATTTTTTCAACAGATATTTGTCGCCTTCCTGCATCTGCTGTGTGACTCCCATGGAAAAATCCCGGGGAATGATGGAGACCTTATAAACAGGCTCCGTTTCCGGCAATAGTTCAGCAACCAGCGCGTGACCGGCTTCATGATAGGCGACCATTCTGCGTTCCTCTTCCGTGAGGATGATGCTTTTCCGTTCGAGACCCAGGACGATTTTATCTTTCGCCTCATTCAGATCCGATTGTTCGATTTTATGTTTGTTTTTTCTCGCGGCGATAAGGGCTCCTTCATTGAGGAGATTTTCAAGATCGGCGCCGCTGAATCCGGGGGTGCTTTGCGCCACGGCCCGGAGGTTGATATCGCTGCCGGCAGGTTTGTTTTTAATGTGTATCTTCAGGATCGCTTCGCGATCTTTCAGCGCCGGTAATCCGACGGTGACTCTGCGGTCGAAGCGTCCGGGTCTTAAAAGCGCCGGATCCAGAACATCCGGCCTGTTTGTCGCTGCGAGGATGATCGTCTTTTCATCCTTTTCGAATCCGTCGATTTCGGACAACATCTGGTTCAGGGTCTGTTCCCGTTCATCATGGCCGCCGCCCAGTCCCGTACCACGGCGTCTGCCGATAGAATCGAGTTCGTCGATAAAGATGATGCTGGGGGCGGCTTTTTTCGCTTCGTTGAACAGATCGCGGACGCGCGAAGCGCCGACCCCGACGAACATCTCGACGAAATCCGAACCGGAAATACTGAAAAACGGAACATTCGATTCGGATGCGACGGCCCGTGCGATCAGTGTCTTTCCCGTTCCAGGCGGCCCGACAAGCAGCACTCCTTTAGGCGATTTCGCCCCGAGTTTGCTGTATTTTGAAGGATTTTTAAGAAAGTCGACAACCTCCTGCAATTCCGCGATGACCCCCTCGAGACCAGCGATATCGCCGAAGGTCGTTTTGGTTTTTTCCCGTTTGTACAGTTTCGCCTTGCTTTTTCCGACCTGAAATATGCTTTGTCCCTGTTCACGCATGGTTTTTGAAGCCCTGAAAAAAATCCAGAATATGATGGCGAAAGGCAGTAAATTGAGAATAATTCCGAACAATGACGGTCCTCCCGATGGCTGTGTCGTAATGGCGACGTTATTGTCTTTCAACGTGGACAATGTCGATTCATTGATATAATACGGAACATATGTCTTGAAATATGACGTCCCTTCTTCGACGGGATTTTTAAATTTTCCGGAAATTTCCTCGCCTTTGATGTTTATCGATTCTATATTTCCTTTGTCGAGTTCTCTTAAGAATACCGAATAATCTATTTGACCGGTTTGTCCCAATTGAATCACAAAGGTAAAAATCCAGGGAATGAGAAAAATAAGGGTAATAAAAATGATAAACCGGTAGGGTTTCAGTTTGTGCATAAAGGAATTATTATGCGGCTGTTTGTTTTCACCGTTTTTATTATCAGTTTTATTATCCATCTATCCGTCTGTCTCCTTCCATTTCAAGAGGGCAAAGTTTTTACGCATCGAATTAATGTATATCATCGGTTATATTTTTCCCGACCATTTTTTTTATTTCCCTGTCTTTTCGTATTTTCCTCGCGCGCTGTATAAGCCATAACTCGGGAAGTATTTCAGAAATCAGTCTTCCTTCTATGAATATTCTTACCACCGAACTTTCGGACACGACCACGGCTATTGAAGCGGTTGCCTGTGTAATCGAGGCCGCAGCAAGGTGACGGCTTCCGAGACCAAGCGGAATCCTGATATTTTTGAAATCTGTTGAAATATAACGAGTCGCGGATATGAAAATGCCTTTATCCGAAATGACGAATGCGCCGTCAAGTTGGGCGAGTTCCTTGACTGTCTCGCGGAAATTGATATTATCGAGTGTTTTGATTTTATCGGAATGACCTTTCAGCGGATCGAGGATGAGGGTTTTCGATCGTTTCATGACTTTTTTTTCGTCTCCGATAACAAACAACGTCCCGATTTTTCTACCCTCTCTCCCTTCCCGTGAAATTTCTATGGCAAGGATTATAAGTCGTTTCAGAATATCTTTCGGTATATTGCCATTGATGGAACGGCATTTATCGAGTACATCGGAAATAATTCCATCCGAATGGTATCGTGTATTGACAATTTTATTCGTATCCACAATTCCACCGTCTGAGTAAAAGAAAAAATATCATCACCTTGCTGCATACCTCATCACCATGATTTTTCATATCCTGTTTTCTTAAATGGAACGCTTTTCGATTCGTTACCCGTCTCCCTTTTCGTGTTCTTCTTTCAATCGTGAAAGTGTTTCCTCCTTTTTGTTGATCAGGTCTTCCTTTGTCCGGATATCCGTGAGTATTTTTTGGACGTCGTCCGCCTCGTCCAGTATTTTCAGCTTTTTTTCACTGTACATCGCGTAGATTTCACTCCCCAATACCGGCATCAGATTCTCCACTTCCTTTTCGAGTTTTTTTATCTCGTATTCAAGGATACCTTTTTCACCGAGCTCTTTCGCTTTCTCCGCCGCATCGGTCAACAAACTCGATGCGTTTTCATATCCCTTGGCGATGGTTTGTTTCATTCTTTCGACAAAACTCATGATAAACCTCCTTATCGATTAATTAAATGAAATGTATATAATATATCTTATTCCATAGTTGAAACGAAAAGCATTGGATTTATTCCGTTTTCTGCTTATCTTTATCTCTATATATCCCTTTCTCATTTCCCGGCGCTTTTTACCAGTTCTTTCGGAAGCTTGATATACACTTTCCGTGTTTCCCATCTGATCGAATCGATCCATCGAATACTGACCTCTATATCCTCACCGGGGAAAATATTTCCTGTGTTCAAAACGAAAAAATCAATCTCCCAGTTATTACGGTTGATGATGATATCACTGATGTGTCCCAATCCCCCGGTTTTCGTCTCCACGTGATAGCCGCATACTTCATCCATGCTTCGTAAATACGTTTCCTCGTCCGTTATATTTTCAGCCGGCTGAGATTTTGAGATGTTTCTGAGTCCGGCGGGAAGTCCCCCCATTCCCCATGTACTGTAACCCGTCCAGTAAAATCCTGTTTGATAATACCGCGATATTTCAATTTCCTTCAATCGGGAAAGCGGTTTCGCCGTATCGATATCCGGTGAATTTTCAACCTGATCTTTCGTCAAATCGACCTTTATATCCTTTTTGTCGTTATCGATGCCGTCGACGAAAATCGGGGACAACAAAACGAGATTCTTGAGAATCAAACCTCCCGTGTTGACGACAATGTATCGAACGGTCCATATATGTTCGTCGAAATAGAAATCGCTAACCTTGCCGATTTCTCCCTCATGAGTCAGGATCCTGTAATTTGATAACTCTTTTAATGATGTGTACATATTGGCCACCCCTTTCATTTTAATTATAGCATATCAGACGATACTATTGAATTGACACCGGTAAAATCATTTTTCTGTTGATGTCATTCCTCATTATGAGAAACCTTGTGCGAGGCCGTACGGATTTTAGTGAAAAAGGATAGTAAAAAGAAGAGAGAGAGTGTTTTTAAAAGGTAAAAAGTGATTTATATAAGTATAATGCCGGTTAACAATAGAGTGAACGATAAAACTGCACAGAATGTTACAAGTTCCAGGAAGGATATATATTCGTCGTCGAATCTCTATTCCGATATCGAGAGGGAAATCGAGCGGGCTAAACGATACGGAAGAAAGTTCACGCTCATCATCGTCGATATCGATCAATTCAAATATTTCAATGAGTGTTACGGTCACGCCGCAGGCGATACCGCCCTTACCGGGGTAGGGGAGTCGATCGGTTCGAATATCAGAAGCACAGATACGCTGTATCGATACGGCGGAGATGAGTTCGTCATTCTGCTGCCTGAAACAAACAATACCGAAGCTAAGAGTATCGCTTTCAAAGTAAGGGATATACTTGCGAAAAAGACAATAAGCGATTATTCGATTAATGAACGGATCACATTAAGTATGGGGATCTCCACTTTCGGTGATCATGGCGTTGAAACTCATAAAAAGTTGTTACAGTCGGCGGATAAAGCGTTGTACAAGGCGAAGAAAACGGGGAAAAACAGAATATTCATCTATCGGGGGAAACATATCGAGGAGGCACGGCAAAAGGTTTTACCTTTCGAAAAAAAGAGAAAGCGCATGGTCTTTACGGGACGGCCGATAGTGAAAGGAACAACCCGGGGTATTCTTTTCAAATACAAGGATTTCATAAAAAGAGAAGTGGACATATATTCGATCAATGATTCTGATCTTGATAACGAATTACAGCGTATCAGAGAAGCGGTCGAGAATGTATATGACGATCTGGATCGGCTTCAAAATGTTCTGGATAAAAAAATCGATAAAAAACATTCGGATATAATCACCGCTCACAAACTTATCCTGAAGGACCGTGAGCTTCTTGAAAAAATAGAAAACGAGTTGAAGAAAAAACGAATCAACAGCGAGGCGGTAATAAAAAGTATTTTCATAAATCTCGAAAACAAATTCAATTCATTTTCAACGCCGAGTTTCAAGTCGAAGGGGAAAGATTTCGCGGACGTCGGCAATAAACTGCTTAGAAAACTCATGCATATCAATACTCACCATTTAAAACACGTGCCGAAAAACAGTATTATATTCGCCGAACGCATACTGCCCACCGACATTATCCATATCGACAGAACCAAATTGAATGGAATCATTTCCATAGAAGGAAGCGAATATTCCCACGCAGGTATTCTCGCAAGGGCGTTCAATATTCCGTATGTGACTCATATCAACGCAAGCTACGGCGATCTGTCTGACAAATCGGAAATCATACTAAACGGCGATACGGGAAAGATTATCGTCAACCCGAATGAGAATGACAGGAATAAATTTCTTGAAAAAAGCAAATCGGTTAAAATCGAGAATATTGAAAAGAAATACAAAGGGGATTTATTGTTGCGTAAAGACAACGAATTGATAAAAATCAAAGCGAATATCGAAACGAAAGAAGATATCGAACTTGTCGCGAAATACCGTCCGGCCGCGATCGGATTGACCCGCCTTGAATATATCTATTTGATGCATTCACAAAAACCGACCCGGGATGAATTGTATGACAGATTATATTCGATGTTCGAACCCGTCAAATCGATTCCGATCACAATCCGTCTGCTCGATATCGGTGGTGACAAATCGCTGCCGTATATAAATTCCGGAAAGACCGATCATAGAAAAATGGGAATCATGGGAGTCCGATTTCTCCTCGAACACCCGGATTTACTTGAAGATCAGATCGAAGCGTGTTTTTTACTGAGTGAACATTTTACCGTCAATGTTCTTGTTCCCATGGTGACGATTCCGGATGATGTCGGAAGGGTAAGAGACATAAAAGACAGGATAATGAAAAATAAAAAGAAAATATTCCGGTATGATTTCAAGCTCGGGGCCATGATCGAAGTACCTTCCGCGGTCTTTCTCCTCGATAAAATCCTCGACTGTATCGACTTTGTCAGTATCGGAACAAATGATTTGATACAGTACATAATGGCCGCCGACAGGGAAGAGAACAAGGTATCTGGTTATTTCAGAAAGGGAAACGATATCGCCATCGATATAATCAAACGGATTGTCGATAAAACGCGCGAAACGGGTATCGAATGCGATGTGTGCGGTGAACTGGCGGGAAATACCGCCTATACGAAACGCCTGCTTAAAGCGGGGCTGCGTAATTTTAGTGTACAGCCGCGAACCATTCCAAAATTAAGAAAAAAAATAGACGACATCATTTGATTATTGACCTGTTTTGTTCTGCCTGTCCATATACACCTGCATTGTAGGAAACGCGAATGAGATCTCATTCTCCCTGAAACGTTCGTTGATTTTGAAATTGATATCCTGCTGGATATCCATATAGAGATTGTAATCCGCGCTGTATATGTAATACACAACGACGAATTCGAGAAAATAATCGGCGTAACTCGAAAAATGCGCGCGGTCGAACCTTGTGTTTTGAGTGTTTTCGATTATTTCCCGTATCATGACCGGAATTTTTTTCAGTTTTTCAAGGGGCGTCCCGTATTCAACACCGAATTTGAACTCGACCCGCCGTTCCTGCATTCGTTTGTAATTCTTGATCCTCGATTTCATGAGATCCGAGTTCGAAAGAATGATCTGTTCCCCCCATAGACTCCGGATTCTCGTCGATTTGAGACCGACATGTTCGACCACCCCGAGCAGATTGTCGAAGATAATAAAATCGCCGATCTCGAAAGGGCGGTCGATGATAATCGTGAAGTAATTGAAAATGTCTCCGAGTACCGATTGTGAAGCAATCGCGACGGCGATGCCCCCGACGCCCAGCCCCGCTATAAGCCCTGAAATATCGAAACCGATATTGTCCATCAGGAACAAAGCACCGACGATCCAGATAAAAATCGTCACGGCGGGGAAGACCACCTTGATGGTATTATTCGTATCGCCGTTTTCCTCTTTTTTCTTCCAATAGGTCTTGATAATATGTTTGACGGTCGAGATCAGCGCCTTGACAAGAAAAAAAGAAAAGATCACTTTCCCGCTTGTCGCCAAAAAAGTGTTGACGGGAGATGGAAGGGTAAGGTTCTGCAGCGAAATCCAGAAACACCAGAAATATACAAGCGGAAAAATATTTTTATGAACCTGCCCGATGATGAATTCGGTGTTGCTCATATTCTTTTCTTTCGCCCATTTTCTCAGGCGTCTGACAACGATCATCTGAAGAATAATCACGAAGAAAACAAGCGAGAAAAGAATGATTACGGTAATACCGATAGAAAGAAGCGTGTTCCCCAATATTTGTATCTCAAGAAAATTCATTGTGTTGTTTCCTTTTCCTTAACGAAAGTATCCCATATATATCACAACGGTAATAAATACATCGATCGTCATTTTCACCGCGACATTCGTTTTTTTTCCGTTATTTCGATGCTATTTTTGTTTGCCCGAATTTTTATGCACGTGAACGGCAATGAAACAATTTTTTCTCGAACCGCATTGCGGACATCGCCAGTCTTCAGGAAGATCTTCAAACGAATTATGATTATTATTTCCTTCTTCCATTTCATCTTCCCGATAAACGTAATCGCATACACTGCATTGGTAAACAATCATAATAAAAAAGCTCCACCCATACCCGCCATCTCTTTCATTTATCTTCGGAAACAACGGGAGATTGTTAAAATTATTGTGATGCATTCAAGCACCTGATGCTATATTACTACAATGCATGTGGTTTTCCATTTACCTCAATCCGGTTAATATTAATCAAATTCATGATTTCGTCTATCGCCGGCATGATTGCAGTAAAAACGCTTTTTCCAATCGGCATTCAACACTCGCCGTTTCACAAATACCGTAAATACAGGGTGTAATGAGGATTTCATTTTTCACCGGCGCACCCTCCCGCCAGCGTATTCAGTGTCGATATCAACACTTCCGTTCGAAACGGTTTGTTGATGACGGCATCCGCGTATTCCAGGAGTTTCCCTTTCATGGAAGCCTCGTCGTTTATGTATTTCGAAATCTTTTCATTGAGCGGCATTCCGGTAAGCACGATAATTTTTATCCGAATATCGGACGATTTGAGCCACTCGAGAATTTCGAATCCGTTCATACCGGGAATTTTGATATCCAGTATCAGAAAATCGTAATGATTTTCGATTAATTCCCGTTTTCCTTCCAGGCCGTTCTGTTTGTGATTGACATCATAACCTTCGTCCTCGAATGATTCCGCAAGAACTTCGCACAGATCGAGATCGTCTTCGATAATAAGGAGTCTGTTATTCACTTTAGATCTCTCTCTCCGGGAAGAGAAAGATGGACGACAGTACCCCTGTCTTTTTCGCTTTCAATCTCGATCGAACCCCTATGCAGGTTGAGAAGTTCCCTGCAGATGGTAAGGCCCAGCCCCGTCCCCCTTGATTTGCTGGTAAAAAATGGTTCAAAAATTTTATCGAGAACTTCTTTTGCGATTCCCTGTCCGTTGTCCCGGATGTCGATGTACAGGATCGATTTTTCAGTGTACCCCTTTATATCGATGATACCAGAATTGTCGGGGAACGCCTGAAAGGCATTGTTCAGGATATTGAGAAAGACTTCGCGCATCTGAAACGGGTCTATTTCGACGGTTATATCCTTAAATGTATCGAAATCACGATTCACCTTGATGTCCGGATTCATGTACTGGCTTTCAATATCGTTGATGCATTCGTCGAGAAAATTGTAAAAATGGATATTTTTCCACTGCGGCTGTTTGATCCGCGAATAATTCAAAAGGTTGTTGATGATTTTTTCACTTTCATCGATTTTTCGTTCGATCCGTTCCATGTGTTTCATTAATTTTTCGTCTGAATATTTCCTTTTGATATTGTAGACGGTGCCCTGGATTACCCCGAGGGGGCTGCGCAATTCATGGGCGACCGTTGTCGCGAGTGCCCCGATATCGGAGAGGCGTTTTGACTCCCCGAGTTCGGCTTCTGTTTTCTTTCTTGCCGTCACATCCAGGAGAATGAGGATCAGCGCGGTTACCTCGTTATTTTCATCCATGATGGGATTGAGACTCCAGTCCCAATAGGTAAAGCCCTCCTCCGGTTTCTGCGGATAGGAAAAAGGTTTCGCGTAGGTGATATACGATTCACCGCTTTGAAGAACGGATCTGAAAATAGCCTCGTTTTCCGAGTGGGGATACAGGTCGAAATGGTTTTTACCGATAAAAAAACTCTCGTCCCTGCCGTCGGACTCCGCGTATGCCTTGTTGACCCGTATAAAATTGAAATCGGTATCTAAAAGTGCGATCAAAAATTGCGTGTTGGCGAAAAGCTTATCGATGATTTCGCTTTGCTGGTGCAGTTTATTGTTTTTTATTTCAAGATCCGATGTTTTCTTGATTAACTCGACACTGATTCTGTCCAGGTCGTTGAGAAGTTCCTTCCTGTCCTTTTTTAATGCTTTTTCCCGTTCTTTACTGTAGGTGATATCGTGGAATATCTTGAGTTTCGATATGCTGCCGTCCGCGTTATAGATAGGGGTTTCGATCAGATCATAGGTTTTCCCGCTGTCGGGATCGTACCATTCCCACCGTATCGTCTTCCCGTTGAGCACGTCGGGATTCTTGCACCAGGGACATTGTTTTTTTCGTCCATAAAGATATTCGTAACATTTTTTGCCGCCCGGACTTCCAAGTCTGTTGACGAGGGCAGGATTCGCGTATTCGACCGTAAAGTTTTCATTACAAATATAGATGCCGTCTTCGATAGAATCGAGAATGTTCATGAACCATTTCCGTTCATTAATATAGGATACCTCTTTTTCCCTGTCCCGTGTTATATCGTGCCATATACAGATGACACCCGCTATTACGTCTCCGGTTTTTACCGGGGAGGCGGAACAGCTGCATGTCCTTGTTTCTCCTTTCGCGTTCGTGAAGGTATAGATGATTTCCCTGACAACTTCGCCCCGTAACGCACGCTTGGAAATAATATCGTCGATTCCCGTTTTTCTCCCGTCATCCAGTGTGGAAGAAACCTTCTCGGTAATATCGATACTGCTCCAACCTTTTGGATCGAAACCCAGGGAATCGACGGCCGCTTTGTTTGTTTGTATAACGATGCTTTTTCTGTCATAAACGAGGATCGGTTCGGTAATGGCATCGAAGAAAGCGCCGAGTTCGTTCATGTTATTGAGATACAAACGTTCGACAGGGGTCGTTATCATGCTTTTTTTTCTCTCAACCGGTATTCGGTCGGTGTGCATTTTTTGAGTTTTTTAAAAATTCTGACGAATGATTCGACATTCTGATACCCAATTTTATACGATATTTCATTGATATTGAGGTCTGAATTATCGAGAAGTTCCATGGCTTTGTCCATACGCAGTTTGAGTTTGTATTCATTGAACCCGATCCCGACATTGTCCTTGAAAATACGGGAAACATATTTCGGACTCAGGTACACGATATCGGAGGCTTCCTGCAGACTGATTTCCTTGTGATAATTTTTTTCGACAAAGAATTTAAGCTTATCGATAATGCCGTCGACCTGTTCGTTTTTGGCCGAAAGCAGTCTGTCGATCGTATCGAGTGTTTTTTCGACATTGAGGGGTTTTTCCAGGTAATCGTCGGCGTGGCCTCGAAGCGATTCCAGCATCGTGTCCTTTTTACTGTAGCCGGTGAGCATGACGATAAAAACATCGGGGTTTATCTCTTTTATTCGTTTCAGGACTTCCGTTCCCTGAAGACCCGGCATTTTTATATCCAGGACGATCAAGTCGATGATATTCGGTTCTTTCATTCTTTGAATGGCTTCTTCGCCGTTCGTTGCTTCGACAACATCGTAGTCTTCCTCGAGGATTTCTCTGAAGACGGTGCGGAAGTCTTTATCGTCATCGACAATCATTATTTTATACGGCATGATAAAAAAAATACCAGTTATCGAATAATTGTACAATCCCGGCAAGGAAAAAGGAAAGAATTTTCAGGAATAGTGTAAGTGATATTCCCGGTCCCTAATACGCTTTCGCGAAAATAACCCGCCGTTTGCTCGGTTTTCCGCTGATGACGCATGTGCCGTCTTCTTCACCCGCTTCGAGAGGGATACAGCGTATCGTGACATTGAGGTCGTTCTTAACCTGTTCTTCGACCGACTCCTCTCCGCTCCAGTGACAAAGCGCGAAACCGCCGTGGATTTCCGGTTTTTCAGTGTTTTTGGGAGTGAAAAAATCGTAGAATGCTTCTTTTGAATCGATTCGTTTGGTATGTGCGGTTCTGTAGTCGTCGGCTTTTGAGAGAAGGTTATTCTGAATGTCTTCCAGTATCCGGGGCGCTTCCCGGATAAACTCCGCTTTCCCGTAGCTTTTTTTGCCCCACTTTTCCCTGTCACGGCGCGCTGTGAACACGGCGCCGTTCGCCACATCGCGCGGGCCTATTTCGACCCAGATTGGGATTCCCTTCTTTATCCATGACCAGGTTTTTTCGCCCCCGCGGATGTCGCGGGTGTCGAATTCGACTTTGAGCGGTGCGGAATCAAAGGAACGTTCTTTCAACTCACCGACCAGCTTCTCACAGTAATTGAGGACGTCGGCTTTTGACTCTTCCTTGTGTATAACGGGAAGGACAACGATATGAGAGGGCGCGATCTTCGGGGGAAGTACGAGACCATTGTCGTCGCCGTGGGTCATGACCACCCCGCCGACAAGGCGGGTCGAAACACCCCACGATGTCGTGTATGCGTATTCCTGTTCGCCCGATGTATTGAGGAACATGATTTCCGATGCCCGCGCGAAGTTCTGACCAAGAAAATGGGATGTTCCGGCCTGGAGGGCCTTTCTGTCCTGCATCATCGCTTCGATACAATACGTCGAAACGGCACCGGGGAAACGTTCGGACGCTGTTTTTTCACCCTTGATAACGGGCATGGCAAGGTAGTTTTCGCAAAAATCCTCATACACATCGAGCATTTTCATGGTCTCTTCCTGTGCCTCTTCCTTCCTCGCGTGGACCGTGTGTCCTTCCTGCCAGAGAAACTCCGTTGTTCGCAGAAAAAGCCTTGTCCTCATTTCCCACCGCACGATATTCGCCCACTGGTTGATAAGCAGGGGAAGGTCCCTGTAAGACTGCACCCATTTTGAAAACATCGCCCCGATAATCGTCTCCGATGTAGGCCTGACGACAAGCGGTTCGGCAAGTTTCCCCGCGGGTACCAGTTTTCCGTCCTCTCCCGCTTCGAGCCGGTGATGGGTGACGACAGCGCATTCTTTCGCGAATCCCTCGACATGTTCGGCTTCCTTTTCGAGAAAACTCAATGGGATAAAGAGAGGGAAATACGCGTTCGTGTGCCCGGTGTCCTTGAACATACGGTCGAGGGTGCGCTGTATGTTCTCCCAAATGCTGTATCCCCAGGGTTTGATCACCATGCAGCCGCGAACCGGCGATGCTTCGGCGAGGTCGGCCGCCTTGACGACCTGCTGGTACCATGACGGATAGTCGTCGTTCCGTGTGGGTGAAATTGCCGTTTTCTCATTCTGACTCATTTTCAAATCCTCTTTCTTCTTCGATTAATAATTCCGGACGGTATTCAAAATGCATCGTATCGTAGTGATACCATTTACCTCCCCAGATGAAACCATGTTTTTCGAATATTTCGACAATGTCAAGGGGTATCCGGTTTTTATATGCGTATAATCCCGAGCTATCAGGTTCATCCCACAGCCAGTAATCAGAATACCTGACGGTAATGTCGATCGCGATCCCGAAGCTGTGCATGCTCAACCTGTTCGTTTTCCTGATGTTACGGTAGCAGAAGCTCCCTCCGGGTTTACTCACCATCGGCTTGAGGTCTTCGGGGAGCCGGTCGCATTCGGCCGATATTTCCAAAAGGCGTTTATGAACGTCATTGACCGTAGTCACCTTGAGTGGAATATTCGATGTTCGGGGCATCCATCGAATGGTCACAAGATGGCCCGTCACCTCGTCTTTGGTCTTGCCGTATATCTTTTTGAAAAAGGGTTCGTACCTGATCCTGCCGGGATCGACGTTTTCCGGTATCGGGACGGTGTACGACCGCCCCCGGGGGTAGGGGAAACTCATCTGGTCTTCGAGATCGGGTGAATCGAGCATTGCCTCGAAATCCTTGCCGTTCACCTCATCGTCATAAGCCATGAACTCTCCGTCAAAGAACATAAGGCCTTCCGGGGTAACCGACTCGATCTGATCGGGATAGGTTTTTTTGAGTTTGAGCAGTCCTGCAGGTATTCCCTTCTTTGTGCCGGAGGCGTAGACAAAAGCCGGGTCGGATACAAATAACACCATGGCAAGCAGAATGGAAATGATCATCATTAATACAGAAATGATGAAGCTATGTCTCATGTAAATTTCCTTATGTTTAATGTATCTTGTTTTCCGGGGTATGACAACGCCGGCTTTATTGAGGGAAAGCGTCCGTATGAAAAAAATGCTGTCGCCTCGAACATGATTGAAAAAAGAGTCACAGTAATGTTATAATCGGCGATAAAGAAACGGAAGCAGAGCGTTCCGCCGTCACAACAAGCGTGTTGACGGATTACGGAATATGTTGAGGAGGAAGAATGAGTAAAAGAAGCCCTCGCGGCATTATTTTTCTCGCATGCATCGTACTGTTTTACTCCTGTGCCGAAAGACCGGACAGGGGAGAAATCGAAAAATATCTGCGAAGCGCCGACCTCGATGAAACCGGCGTTACCGGCGAAAGGGAAAAGGAGATAACCCGTGCACGGATGCTTTATCACGCGGGATACTTCGAAGAGGCGAAAGCGTTGTGTTCGGAGTTGATTCGGGAAGAAGAAACGGAAAGCGACATACTCTTCTTAATGTCGGAACTTTATTATTTATACGGCCGATATACCGATGCCGAAGCATTGCTTCATCGAATATTGATGAACCATTCTGATGACGCGGCTAACAGGATACGGGCAAAGTTGAGTCTTCTCTTTATCTATTATCAGACGAACAGGTATGAAGAAGGGAAGCATCTTTTTGAAGGAGAAGGCAACATCATTCTTCCGTACTGTGAACTCATGAAAGCATTCGGGGACGAAAAACCCTACCGGATTGAATGGATGAGGGAAGGGGAAGACAAAAAGACGGCGGTTCCGTTTGTTTTCACCGATCCGCTGCCCCTCCTTCAGGTTGAGATCGGCGGCACCTCGATAGGCGTTCTGATCGATACGGGGGGCGATCTTCTCATTATCGACACCGACGTCTCGGAACGGCTCGGGGTAAAACCGTTCTCTTCGATTACCGGTGTCTTCGGCGGCGGAAAAAAAACCGAGATCGAACTTTCAAAAATCGATTCTCTGGTTATCGGGGATGTCGTTATACACTCGGTCCCGGTCTGGATATTACCTGTTGCACAATTTTCACCAATGTACAAGCAAAGCGATGTTTCGATCGGCGGTATTATCGGAACCGGGGTGCTTCACCAGTTTTTATCCACAATCGATTACCTGAACGGCAGACTCATCCTTCGTCCGAAATCGGAAAAAAGCGTTCGAACAATGTTCGATGAAAACCGTAATAAAACAATAACGGAAATTCCGATGTATCTCTGGGCCACGCACAAAATCATGGCAAAGGGCAGCCTGAACGGGAAGAATAACCTCATCTTTTTCGTCGATTCGGGTCTCGCGAGTGAAGCCGCGTTTATCGCTCCTGAACAGACACTCCGGTACGCTGGCATCCCGCTGCCTGAAATGCGGATCCCCGATGAATCGATAAAAGGCGGCGCTGAAGGATTTTGGCCGATCGGGTATTTCCATGTCGATAAACTCGGACTGGGCGGGCTTGTGCAGTACGATGTCAAAGGAGATTTTGGAACACTCGGGAAAGAGACCTACTGGGAAGACGCCGGCGGGCTGTCCGTCGGTTTTATCCAGGACGGACTCATATCGCATCAATTTCTTCGCCAATACGATTCATGGACGATCGATTTTGACGGAATGAAGATGATAGTCACTGATTCTTGATTAGTGAATCGGTTTATTATAATAAAAAAATAGACAATGCAAGGTGTTTTGTGATATATTTTAGCTGAAAGATCATTATATATAGATTAATTGGAGGATTATACCGATGAAACGGACTGATATTTGTTTTTTTTCTTTTGTCGTTGTCTTTGCTTTTCTTTTTCCGGGATGTGACGGCGGAAACGGAAACGGCACCGGTGAATATTCATTGACGATCGACTGTGCGGGAAACGGGAGTGTATCGCCCGGAAGCGGATCGTTCGGGGAAGGAATGGAAGTCGTGTTGTCCGTTTCCCCTGATACGGGCTGGTACTTCGATGCATGGGGCGGGGATGATGCGGTTGACGCCGTCGATAACGGAGACGGCACGTTTTCCATTATCATGGACGGTGATAAGCATATTGTCGCCCGGTTTCTGGAAGGAATAAAGTATGGGCTTTTTATCACGACCTCCGGTCAGGGTTCTGTCGAGAAAGATCCCTCTGCCTACTCATACAATCCCGCTACGGTTGTCGATATTACGCCCGTCCCGGATTCAGGCTGGTACTTCGATTCATGGAACGGAGATGATGCGGGGAGTGTGAGTGATGAGGGCGGCGGGATTTATTCAATAGTCATGGACGGAAACAAACAACTGGAAGCTGTTTTCGGCGAATATGTTCAATTGACCTTATCATGGACGGAGATGGGGACATGCAGCGGTACGACTGATGTCGATATTGCCGTCGATCCGGAGGGTGCCGGAGAGGGGTTGTTTGAAAAGAATACGGAAGTGACGATCACGATCACCTGCGGTTCGCATACGACATTCGACGGCTGGTCTGGGACGAATCAGGATGACGTTGTTGCTCTCGGAGAAAATTTGTTTTCGATTGTCATGAATGAAGATAAATCGATCTCTGCTATGTTCGGACTCGTAATGTTCTCGCTGACAATCAGTGTAAGCGGCGAAGGGTATGTCGAAGAAACATCGAACTGCCATAACGTATATTTTGGGATAACCGGCAATGATTACGTGGAAGATTTTACCGTGTTGTTGAAGCCGCAGCAACTGGGCGAAGCTTCATTCAGCGGCTGGGAAGGTACGGATGCCGGAGACATAACGGATGAGGGGGGCGGCATCTATTCGATAATCATGGATGCGGACAAATCGATCGAAGCCCTTTTCGAGTAACGAAATTTTTACGAAGTGAATGACGGCCGCTGTGAAGCGGTTTGAACCGCGATTGCAGCCGGTGAAATGAGGTGCAAAGAGTCACGCTGTAACTATAACAAATTGGTTATAGTTACAGCGTGACTCTCAAAGAAAAAAACGCAGGGAGAAAATTATGAAAAACAGGCTTGAAAAACGATATAGAGAAATAATCCGTCTCGTATGGTTTGCCGCCGGTCTCCTTTGTTTATCAGGATGTCCTTCGCATGTGGAGGACGACGATAATCCGATGCCGGCTTCGCCGAGCGGGCTTTCCGTTGTATCGTCCGCGACCGATTCCATCGAACTTTCCTGGATCGATAATGCCGATAATGAAACCGGCTTTGTTATCGAATACAAAACAAATTTCTCGGACTTTAAGACGGCGGCGACACTCGATGCCGATACAACGGAATACACACACGAAGACCTTCTTCCCGGGACACGCTACACATACCGGATCATGGCCTTCAATAACGCGGGGTCGTCAGGGTTTTCCCCTGAAATAAATGTCATGACGGAGGAGATCCCTCATGAACCGCCGTCAGCCCCGGATGACCTCGTTGCCGCTGTATTATCCGCGCATGAGATACGACTCGAATGGACCGATACAGCCGATAATGAGGCCGGATTTGTTATCGAAGCACGTTCCTCCGAAGAGGATATCTTTACCGAAATAAAAACGGTCTCCAGGGACACGCGCCAGACCGTCATTGGTTCGCTTTCACATAGCACAACATATTTCTTCCGTATCAAGGCCAGAAACGCTGCGGGGGATTCGGCATATACCGGACCTGCCTCGGCAACAACCCTGACGCCTCAACCGGTTCCTCCCTCACCACCGGAGAGTTTTACGGCGATCCTTTCTGCAAGCAGCAGTATCGTTCTTTCATGGTCTGATTCATCAGATATCGAAGAAGGATTCAGGATTTTCCGCCGGAGTGGGGGAAACGCCGATTTTGAGGTGATTACCGTTTTGGGTCCGGATACGACTGCCTATCGTGATGAAGGCCTCGAAAGCTTTACCGTCTATACGTACAGGATCTGCGCTTTCAACGATACGGGAGACTCGGCCTTTGTGGAAACCTCTTCCATTGTCACCGGATTGAAAATCCCTTCGGACATCAATACGTTGGGCGGTTCGGTCTCTGCTGTCGTCATCAGATGGGACTCGATTCCCGAAGCAGACGGATATTCGGTATACCGGAGTGAATCGACGGCAGGAAGCTATACGGATATAAGCGGAACGATCGGTGAAACGGTCTATTCTGATGCAAAGGCAGTGCCGGGAAAACTCTATTACTACAAGATCATGGCCCATGCGGCCGCGGGCGACAGTGATTTGAGTCCCGCTGTATCCGGCTATCGGGTACTCGATGCCCCGGCGAGATGTAGCGTCGAAGCAGATGATGATAACGACCGGATTACCGTTACTTTCGACGGCGTCGATGGGGCGGACAGGTACGAGATCGAACGTTCCACGAACGGTTCCAGCTTTTCGGATGTCACCATGACAACCGGAACGCGCTATAACGACGAGTCGGCTGAAAACGGACAAGCCTATTATTACCGTGTTCGCGCCTATGCCGATTCATCGCGGTCTTACGGCGATTTTATCAGATCGGAAAGGGTTTTTTTGCTTCTCGCTTCACCGGATGATATCCGGGCATCGGACGGGACATCGGAAGATTATGTCGAGATTAGCTGGAAAAGCATCGACAACGCGGACAGGTACGAGGTCGAACGAAGCACATCAACAGGCGGCTCGTATTCCGAAATCGGCAGGTCGACATCGACAAGCTACAGGGACACCCAGGCCCAGCCGGGGAAGCAGTATTATTACCGTGCAAGGGGATACAACACGGGAACCGGGAACGGGAAATACAGCGGTTATGATCCCGGTCACAGAAAACTCGAATGTCCTTCGTCCGTCGAGGCGGCGGACGGAACAAGCCTTTTCAATATCGGTGTCGAGTGGGACGATGTGTACGGTGCCGATCAATATATCCTCTACCGTTCCGCAAGCCGCAATGGGTCATATGCGAAAATCGCCGACAGGTTGACGGCCGAACGTTATACCGACACTTCATGCAGTCCCGGCATCCTGTACTACTATAAGGTCAAGGCGTATGCGAGCAGCTCGGGATCGGAAAGCGATTTCAGTCCTGACGATACCGGATACCGCAAACTCGAGGAACCCGGCCATATCACCGCATCCCGCGGGGACACCACTTACAGCATAAGAGTAACCTGGAACAGGGTGGACGGCGCCGACAGCTACATCATCTACAGGAAATCGGAGAGTTCATCTTTCAGGGAATATGATGATAGCGGGACGACATCGTTTATCGATGACGACTGTACCCCGGGACTCCTCTATACCTACAAGGTCATGGCATACTCGGAATCGTCGGATTCCACGAGCGATTTGAGTTATGATCAGGATGAAGGCTATGCTGACCTGAGCAGGCCGAGTATGGCTTCCGTCACCATATACGAGATATTCCATGAGGTACGCCTCAGCTGGTACGATGTTGATGGCGCGACGGACTATGACGTTTACTGCAATGGCAGGAAATTGGGAAGAACCATTTTATCGATTTATACCCATACGAGCGCGCCCGAAGGAACAAATTGCTATTACATCATCGCCTACGCATCGAGTGCCCGTATATACAGTGACGAAAGTTCCTCGCGGTGCGTCAATGTGGAGTATGATGAATGATGATAGACAATCGGCCGCGCTTTACGTCGATACAATAGCGAACGGGGGATAACATGCCGTATCATGAACCGAATTCGGGAATTTGGATAATATTAAAAGGATTCGGGTACATGAACAAGTTCGCTTTATAACGTAGCATTTATCGAAACTTTATACGGAGGTAATATATGAATCAATCATCCGGAAACATTGGTGATCTGTATCAAACCGCCGACTGGAAATCGGAAAAACATGTGCCGGCCATAGAAGGACCGGATGCACTCAAAAAAGGTGAAAAAACGACCGTATCCGTTTCGGTGGGTAAGGGAATTCCGCACCCGAACAAGACCGAACACCATATCGCGTGGATAGCGCTTTATTTTCATCCCGAAGGAGAAAAGTTTCCTGTTCAGATCGGGAAAGCGGAGTTTACAGCCCACGGCGAATCGGTACAGGGGCCGGATACGAGTACCGTCTACTGTGCACCCGATGCGGTATTCAGCTTTATGACCGAAAAACCGGGAACCCTTTATGCGGCAAGCTATTGTAATATTCACGGATTATGGCAGGGTTCGAAGAAAATCAGCGTCGCATGAGAAAATGTTTTCGTGCAAAAAACCGCCTGTTAAAATCGGGCGGTTTTTTTATATCTATACATTACTGCAAAGGACCAGATGAATATACGTTACAGTATTAAAAAATATACATTTTAAGGTTATTTGTAAGAAAACAATATAGGTGTTTATTGATTTGTATAATCAGAAGCAGGAGCGCGTAACGGGAAAAGGCGGTCATTATTATTGGGGATAAACATCAATCCCTATAACAAGCGAGTAGACAGAATATATATTATCGGAAGTAAAGGGTGCGTGGAAACGAATGTACTTCCGGACAGCGTAAGAACCGACGTCGACTATGAGCGGTACCGCGATCACTTGCTGGACCGGAAAATGCTCGAACTCCTAAAGAAATACTGATATCTGCCGCTTACAGTTTCGTGCTCAGTTTCGAAAGCAGCCATATCAGGAGAAAAGAAAAACCGAAGGCGGCATACACATTCACATCATTGAAATCGGAAAGAAAATTGAATATATCGGGAATCAATCGGTATATGAGTCCCCCCAGAAACGATCCGATCAGACCGATAATGAAGGCGCCGACAAAGTTGCCGGGCACCTGTTTTTTCATGACATAATAAACGAGAAGTGCCGAAGCAAATCCGATAACGAGGTATGTCAACCCGACTTTTAGTATAAACCACATACACCTATCCTGCTTCCAATGGTAGTGTTATTTCGATATATCCCAGATACTCGAGTTCGCTGTACAGTTTTTTAGATTTGGTAATGCCGTATCTACCGAAACTGTACGCATATAAGGCGATATAGACGTCTGCATCCTCGATATGCGTCACATCCGCGTCCCCGCCTTCTCCGATATCGAAATATTCAAAGGATTTATAGAATCCATCATTCTCACTGTCCTCGATGCCGCGTCGAAGCGGCAATGCATCGATCACAATACCGCCGCTTCCTTCGGGAAACTCCTCCGCTGTCAGAAACACATCACCGTCTGAGATTCCCAAAAAATCTATTGTAAATAGCGATCCCTTGCCCTTTTCTGCATCTGAAATCTTTATAAGGGGGAGAATATAGCCCGTTACTGTATCGCAGTCATCGGAATCGATATAATACGTCAGCCGCCAGAATCCGTATGAGGAAAGGTCTTCGGCATTGACGAGCGACGAGACAACGTCGCCTTCGTTATTGTAAAACCGGTAATAGATTTCAAAACCGCGGAAGTAATCCCCTTCCTCCGCCCCGCCGTTGTCTTCGGTCGACCTGAACTCGAAGTATTTATCGATTGTCGATGAATATCCGTCGACCGGCGGATTGAGCACCGGGTATTCATCGATACCGCACGAGATACTGCATAACAGGGGAAACAGTAACAGGACGGGGGGCGCTTTCATGGCGATTTTACCTTTTTTACAGCGGGAATTTCGTAGGTATCGATCATATCGATGAGTTCATAGATAATGACCGGCTTGTTCTTTCCCTTCACCCGGATATTGTCGAGTTCGCGCACCACGACCTTGTCTTTGACCCGGCCGTATGTATATTCGCTGATGACGATATTCGTGGAGTATTCCTTGTTGATCGCCTCGAGTCTGGAACCGAGATTGACGTTATCGCCCATAAGGGTATAGTTCATCCTGATCGGAGAACCCATGTTCCCGACGGTCATGGTACCGGAATTGAGTCCGATCCCGATATTGATGTTTTTTTCTTCGGGCCAGTGGGCGTTCAGGGAGTTCAGAATTTCCATTTGTTTCAGTGCACACATACAGGCGATGAGCGCGTGTTCCGGTTCGGCGAGCGGTGCTCCCCAGAAACACATAATCGCATCGCCTATGTATTTATCGAGCGTCCCTCGATATTCGAGAATCAGATCGGTCATGGCGGTCAGGTATTCGTTCAGGTGATTGACCAGTCCCTGGGGCGTCATCCGTTCGGAGATGGAGGTAAATCCCCTTATGTCCGAAAACAGGACGGTGAGGTCCTTGTCCACACCCCCGAGTTCCGGCGGGTCGATGAGAAGGCTTTCAACGACCGTCGGACTCACGTATTTACCGAATGTATTTTTTATTTTTTTCTTGTCCCGCTCTTCGGTAATGACCCGGTAAACGACGATCGACACGAATGTCAAAACACCGCCGAACAACGAGGCGGAAATCGTGATGATATAATTCAACTGATCGAAGATGGTGTTGCCCGCAATAAAAAATACGAGAAGGAGAAGGAACACGAATGCAAGGGCGAGCGGGGTTGGAAGACGCGAGGTAATTAGGCTCACGAGCATGATGATGACGAAAAGAATGATGATATTGAGATAATCGGGCGATTGAACGAGAAAATTATCCATGATGATCGTGTTGAGGGAGTTCGCGTTCACTTCCGGGCCGAACATCAGGCCGTATGGTGTGGGTTTTTCATCCGCCAGTCCGGTTGCGAACATGCCGATGACAAGAATTTTGTTTTCGAAGTAATTGGTTCTTCTCCAGTTTTCGGGATCGGGTCCCGGATCCCTCACATACCGATGGAACGGTTTTACCCTGAATGTCTGCACGCCTTCACTTGTCGAGGGTTTACCCATAAAATTAATTAGCATTCTTCCGTGTTTATCGATCGGGATTTTTATTTCGTCTTTGTAGGTCGCTTCACGAACGAGTTTCATCTCTTCGTTTCCGAGTGTGGTAAGGGTTTTTCGAAGATTGAAAAGCTGAGTTTGATCAAGCGTATTTTTCAGCATATATTTTTCGAAAAGGGAATTCTTTTCATAGCTCTCCCCGAGAATATTCTTCTGAGCGGGATCGGCGCGCCTCAGGAGATCGACCAGTTCGCTTTCGGTAAGGACTTCGGGATATTTGTAGACGGCTTCGGTTTCGACGAGGCGTTCCCACGCCTGTGTGATCGGATTGTACCGCTGGGGGAAAGGAATCCGTATATAATTGTCGAGATCGATTTCAATATCATCGAGACGTTTGTTGAAATATTTCAGGGCCAGGGTGAGGGTTATCGAAGGGATAATAAAATCCCTGTATTTTCGAATGATGAAATAGCTGTAATCGATCTTTCCGTCACCGTCGGTATCCTCTTCTTTTTTCGGTGCCCCGGCGTCCTCGAGTTGTTTCTTGAGATTATCGACGATTTCCTGTGTCAGGGGGGAAGGTATGTAGTGGACGATGTCCTCCTGATCGACCCACCCGATATATTCGAATGCGTCCGGTGATATCGGTTCGTCGGGGGTCAAGGTATCCAGATTGATTTCCTTGACGACTTCGCAGAAGCGCGCGACGAGCGGCTGGCGTCTGAATATACGGTCGGGATCCGGATAGTATGAAACATTCCCGTATGCGTGGGCGACCTCTATATACGGTTTGAGGGGACATTCCACTCCCCTATAGGGAATGAGATTTTTCCAGTCCCCGTTGATGTTGTTTTTGGCGACGACACCGAATTGATCGATAAATTGTCTGAGGCGTTCGAGATGGTTTTCCGCGATCTGTTGCTTGAGTTCGGTCGAATGGAAAAAAGCCTCGAGAAATATCCGACCGTTTTCCCTGATGCTGTCTATCAGGAGAATATCATTGACCGGTAATTCCATGTCCCGTTCAATAAAATTGATATCGAGAAATGTGCACAATTCACGCTGCGATTGGTCCGATATTCGTGTCAACGTGTTGATGAGATTTGCTTCAACCGATCTCGGAAAAGGCCATTTCCCGAATTCGTCGAGACTTCTGGTGTCGATCCCGATAAGGACGATATCTTCGGAAACATTCGGGTTATAGGTGATGGTAGTCAGGCCTTCCCGGGTTTTTTTAACGCCGTAATCTCCCGAGAGGATGTCTTTTCGGAAGTTGAAATGAAAATCCAGAATCGAACGTTCGAAAAAATCGATCACAACGAGTCTGTAGGTAAGAATGAGAAGAAGAATAAATATGATAAACCCGATGATAAATCCAAAATTTTTGGTCTGGAGTATTTTTTTGGCGATATCCGTCTTCCCCATTCTCTCCTCCTCGTCTCATTCTCGCATCACCAGACAGGAAATGCCCGATATACCTAATTATAATTCGAAAGCATCATTTTACCACACATTTTTAGACCGGCCCGATCCGGTTTATTCATTCCGATCGATTGTTTTCAGATAAATTTTTCTGTTTTGGGCCAGGCTTGACCAGTTGCTGAGTGAATGATCGTTTTCCAGCTTCGTATATATGTCCTCCGCTTCCCGATACTTGCCCGAAACCTCATAAATACGACCCATTGAAAAAAGGGCTCGCCCGACGATATGCGATTCGGGATACTTTTCTTCGCAATCGGCATAAATTTTCAAGGCCTCTTCCGGTTCCCCCCTGTTTTCATAACAGACACCGGCGTTATACAAACAATCGGCTGCATAATAAGCCTTTGGAAACGATTCGGCGCAGTCCAGATAATCGCGCGCCGCTTTGTCCCATTCTTCTTTTTGCGAATAGAATTGCGCTCGGATAAAAAGTCCACGTTGTGCAGCGTACCGGTCGGGATATTTTTTTATGATGTCTGAAATGCTTTCCATAAAATTCTCTTCAAACTTTTCCTTTTTATTTTCGTCGTTTTCATAACGCCAATCGGAAAACAGTTTTTCGGCTTTTTCTATCTCTATGGTCGATGTCTCCCTGATCGATTTTTCTATTTCGACCCAGATAAAAATACCGATAATGACAACCAGTACGATTCCGAGTATGATCCAGATCAGCATTCCCCGTTTTCGAAAGAAATTATCGATAATGTCCAGAATCCGATCTTTGAAAGATATTTTCTCTTTCATTTGTTAAACCCTCTCATCTCATAATATTTAGTTCTTTAATAAGTTTCGAAAGATATGTTCGTTGAATTCCAAGTATTTTGGCTGTTTTTGTCTGTTTCCAGTCATTGAGTTTGAGTACCTGCTCGATAAACTTTTTTTTGAACATCGTGATTGCTTCCTTCAACGTCAGAGAAGTATATTCATCCTCTTGATGCGATGAAAAACCCGTAAAAATAAAGGTATCAGGTGTGATATACTCGGACCTCGAAATCACCACGGAGCGTTCGATCGCGTTTTCGAGTTCCCTGACATTCCCCGGCCATGAATAAACAAGGAGCGTCTCTATCGCCCCGGGAGAAAATCCCTTTATCGGTTTTTTTACTTCCGCCTTGAATCTGGAAAGAAAATGTTCTGCAAGAAGCGGAATATCTTCTTTTCTCTCCCGCAATGGGGGGATATAGATGGGCAGAACATTCAGCCGGTAGAAAAGGTCAGCGCGAAAACGCTTTTCCTGCACCTCGCGTTCGATGTCCTTGTTGGTCGCCGCGATAATTCTCACGTCAACCTTGATGGTTTCATTACTACCGATTTTCTCAAAGCTTTTATGCTGGATGACACGGAGAAGCTTTATCTGAAGATTGAGCGGAAGGTCCCCTATCTCGTCGAGGAAAATGGTTCCTTTATCGGCGAGTTCGAACTTGCCTCGCCTGGTGCCGATGGCGCCGGTAAACGCCCCTTTCACGTGTCCGAAGAGTTCGCTTTCGAGCAGATTCTCGGGAATAGCGGCGCAATTTATCCGGATAAACGCCCTGTCCGCCCGTTTGCTTCGCAAGTGTATCTGTTCGGCAAAAAGTTCCTTCCCCACACCGCTTTCGCCAAGCAGAAGGATCGACGAATCCGTTTCCGCAGCCCTGTATGCGATATTCAGTTTTTCCGTTATCGCCTTGCTTTTGCCGATAAACGTATGATACCCCTTGTCCGAGAGGATCTGGTCCTTGAGGATATACATTTCCTCCCTGATGTGCTGATAGGTATGGGCATTCTGGAGGGCGATCGCCGCCTGTGTCGTGAATATTTCGAGCCACGAAAGATCTTCTTCATCGAATCCTTTGTTGTCTTTTTTATTGAGGATTTCGATAACGCCGATACATTTCCCCTTTACCCGCATCGGGGCCGCGAGAATCGAGTGCGTCGGAAATCCGATCGCCCGGCTGATATCGGACTTGAACCGGTAATCGCTTTCAGCATCATTGACGATGAGAGAGGTGTTATGGAGGGCGACCCAGCCGGCGATCCCTTCACCGAGAGAGAGAGAAAATTTCTTCAGCTCCTCGCTTTTCGAACCGAGTGCGACTTCAAAATAAAGTTTATTGTTTTCGGGATTGAGCAGCATAAGGGAGGCGGCCTCTCCTTCAGAAAGGCCTGCGGCGGTATCAATGATTTTTTCGAGAAGGGTTTTGATGTCCTGGTAATGGGAATTGATTTCATTGTTAATATGGATGAGTGTGTCGAATTTCTTCTGATCGATCTGTACGTTAACCATGACGGATTTATTCTTCATGCAAGAGAAAATTCTCCGGGAATCTATTCTTCATCGCTACCGGACTTTTTAATGAAATCCGCGATTGACACCTTGTCCTCGTCCTCTTCATCATGAATGTATTTGGCGATTTCTTCCTTCTGAAGCATTCTGTAATAATCGCGAAGCGAAAGGGTAAGTTTTTGCCGCGACGATTTGATATCGATAATAAGCGCTTTCAAGGTATCGCCGATATTGAATTTCGCGACCGCCTCTTCATAGGTCTCTGTTTTTTGATCGAAAACATGTTGTTGAGGAATAAGTCCTTCAATATCACCCTGTACTTTGAGAAAAATACCGTATTCATTGATCGTGGTAATGGTCCCTTCGATAATGCTTCCCCTTGAAAAAGCCTTGGTAAGCGAGTCCCACGGATCTTCGGAAAGCTGTTTCAGTCCCAGCTTTATCTTCTGGTTTTTTTTGTCGAGATCGATGACCATGACCTCGATTTCATCTCCGGGATTAAGAAGTTCCGAGGGATGATTGTATTTGGTTGTCCACGAGAAATCATCGAGGTGCAGCAATCCGTCGATCCCCTCTTCGATCTCCAAAAACGCACCGAAATTGGAAATATTTTTGACTTTCCGCTTGATTCTCATACCCACCGGATAGCGGTCTTCGATATCGTCCCATGGATTGTCATTGACCTGTTTCAAACCAAGGGAGACTTTACCCATTTCGAGGTCAAAAGAGAGTATTTTGACATCGACATTATCGCCTTCTCTCAGTACTTCTTTAGGATGTCTGATTTTCTTCACCCAGGAAAGCTCTGAAATATGGGCAAGTCCTTCAATCCCCTCTTCGATTTCGATAAAGGCGCCGAAATTGGTGAGTTTTGTCACTCTCCCGCTTACTATATCGCCGACCGAGTATTTGTCTTCGAAATTATCCCACGGATCGTCTTTCATGTGTTTGAGACTGAGGTTGATTCTTTTTTCTTCAGGATCGACCTTTATCACCTTCAATTCGAGTTCCTGGCCCTTTTTTATAAGGTCCTTTGGTTTGGTGACATGTCCCCAACTCATATCGTTGATGTGAAGAAGTCCGTCGAAACCTCCGATATCGATAAACGCTCCAAAAGCGGTGAAACTCTTCACATTACCCTTGATAACATCGCCGATCTGGACGGTATCGAAGAATTTGTCTTTTCTTTTGGTGATTTCCTCTTCGAGCCAGGCGCGGCGGGAAACGACTATATTGAGTTTTCCTTCGGAATAAAGACGTTCGATTTTAAAAAGCGATTCCTTGCCGATAAGCGATTCGATATCGACGACATGCTGAACATCCGATTTCGAGAGGGGCATGAACGCGCGGACATCATAGCCCAGATCGACCTCATAACCGCCCTTTATACTCCGGACGATTTTCCCTTCAACCGGACTTTGCTCGTTAAACGATACTTTCAGTGTTTTCCAGAATACCTTCTCGTCCGCTTTCTTCTTCGAGACAATGACCGAACCGTCCGAACTTTCCTTCCGAACAATGATGACATCGACGATATCACCGATTCTCGGTGGAGCCTCAAATTCCTCGATTTTGATTTTGCCTTCCGATTTATAGCCCACATCGACAAAAATAAAGTCGGTGGTGATCTCGACAATCTTTCCGCTTACCAGTTCACCTTCTTTGATAGGCTGGAAGGATTGAAGATATTGCTCCTGAAGTTCGGTTTGTTCAGATTTCTTTTTTTCTTGATTTATATTCGTTTCAGAATCCATACCTATCTTTTTCTCCTGATTGTAACAATGACAGTTTGTAAAAACTCTCTATAATCTCTCATAAACAAAGCGAATGGTCAAGACCGATCATATACGAAAATGTAAAAATGTATTGTTTTTTATACTTTTCTCCTCTCGAAAAACCATTCTATCTCTTTTTTTTTAAGATACCGGAACTCGCCCGATGAAAGTTTTCCGAGGTTGACACAGCCGATTCTCACCCGGTGAATCCGTTTTATACGGATACCGTAGTGGCTGAAAACGCGCCGTATTTCCCTGTTTTTCCCCTGAACAAGCGTGAGAAGGACTTTGTAGTTATTGATTAATGTATAATGCTCGCACCTATAGTGAACGCCGCTTACCTCAAGGCCCCGTTTGTATTCGAGGAGCTGCTCTTCTTCAATCCTTGTCGAGGTAATGACAACGTATTCCTTTTGTATCCCGAATGACGGATGGCTGACAATATGTGCGAACGCCCCGTCGTTCGTGTAAAAAATGATACCGCTCGAGTTCATATCGAGCCTGCCTGCATGGAAGAGCGTTTCCGGCAAAGCATTTTCAAAGAGTACATGGGCGCATAATCTGTTTTCGGGATCTTTCCCGGTACAGAGATATCCTTCCGGCTTGTTGAGAGCGATGTACACCTTTTTGCTTACGGGAACGATAGGTTTTCCGTCAAAGAGGATCGTATCCCGGTCAGATACTTTCATCCCCTGTGTGGTGACAACCGCACCATTCACACGGACCCTTTTTTCATCGATATAACGTTCACAGGTCCTTCGTGACCCGATTCCGCAGCGGGACATATAGACGTGAAGGCGAACATTGTCTTCATTCATCGGTTTCAAACTTTTCGCTGTCCACTTCATCAAGTTTGGGTAGATCGGAAATGCTTTTGAGCCTGAACAGCTTCAGAAATTCTTTTGTCGTGCCGTATTGTATCGGTCTTCCGGGTACATCCTTTTTACCCAACTCCCGGATAAGGGATTTACTCAAAAGGAGTTTGATCATGCCGTCCGCCGCGACACCACGGATTCCTTCGATTTCACCGCGCGTTATGGGTTGTGAATATGCGATGATCGAAAGGGTTTCGAGGGCGGCGCGGGAAAGTTTATTCTCATTCTGCTTTCCGTAGCGGTCTTTGAGGGACGGCCAGAGTTCCTTTTTCGGTGAAAACGAGAAACCGCCGCCGATTTCGATCACTTCGAGTCCGTGATGGTCGCGATTATATTCTTCTTTGAGTATGAGCAGCGATTTGAGGACAATATCCCGTGAAAGTTTCGTTATCCTGGACAGCGTATTGATATCGAGCGGTTCACTCTCCAAAAACATAATGGCTTCGACAAGTTTTGCTTCTGCTTTGAACTCCATGATTACCTCGTCTCTGATCGGGCTTTGATTCTTATATCGCCGAACAGCTTGTTCTGATATACCACGATACGCCTCATTTTTGTCACTTCGAGGACGGCCAGTAAAGAACAGATTACCTCGCTGATCGAATTCGTTTTTTTGATCAACTCGGTAAAAAGAAACTCCCCTCTTGTCTCTATATACTCGCCGATAAGGGTTATCTTTTCATTGATGGTCACCTCTTCATAAAGATCGACGACCCTTTCGGTGGTAAGAGAAGTAATGATCGACGAAAAAATTTTGAGGAGGTCCCATATCTGCGCCTGTTCCCAAAAATCGTTTTCAGGGAAAGGGAGTATTTTCTGGTTCTTTTTTCGTTCGATCAGCCATTCGGTTTCCTTTTCCGTGATAATTTCCGTGAGTTTCTTGAATTTCTGGTATTCGATGAGTTTTTCAACCAGCACTTTCCTGGGGTCTTCGATTTCATCATCGATATTCGTTTCAACGGGCAGAAGCATTCTCGATTTGATATAGAGAAGTGTTGCGGCAAGCATATAAAACTCGGTAATATCCTCCAGATCTACCTTTGTCGCGTAATCGAGGTACCGGAGGTATTGCTCGGTGATTTGTGCGATCGGAATATCGTAGATATTGACCTCCGCTTTTTTTATGAGAAAAAGCAATAGATCGAGCGGGCCCTCAAAATCACCGAGTTTGAATTGGGGTATGTGTGCGATGTTTGTTTGTTCACTCATCATGGTTCGACATTCAGTACGTGATTACATTACCATACGGTATATGTTCAGACAACTCCTTATCCGTATCAAATGGCATATCAGTTCTGGTGCGACAGTGCATCATAATAAAAAACACCCTGATCGTCCATATCTTTAAGGAATTCCGTATATTTTTTCCCGGTAACGGGATCCCTGAGATCCGGTTCGAGTTCGATCAGAGGAATGAGAACGAATTGCCGTTCCTTGATTCCGGGATGAGGAACCGTCAGCCGTTCGGAATGAAAACTGAGGTCGCCGTAGAGGAGTATGTCGATATCGATCACCCTGGGGCCCTTCTCGCGCTGATTGTCCCGGCTGCGTCCGCACGCCGCCTCTGTTTCGAGGACACGTTCGAGAAGATCGGGACATGAGAGTTTCGTCATTCCCGAAATGACAAGGTTGAGAAACTTCGGCTGATCATGAACATACAGGGGAAGTGTTTCATACATACTCGAAAACCTGATGTCAGAAACATAGTATTGAATGAGGCTGACGGCTTCCTGGATATGAACGCGCCTGTTTTCGATGTTGGAACCGAGAGACAGAAACACCTCTGTCCCCTTTTTTTTCTTCATGCCTGCCCCCTCCCCTTGTTCCGCGGCATAGCGATCAAAACAATTCCTTTTCCATGCCGGTTTCAGGTTTTTGCGGCGCGGCTTGAGTGTTTTTATCTTTTTTGATTTCTTTTTGTCCCGGTTCTTCCCGGGATGGTTTATCGGGATAGAGTGTTTTTTTCAATTTATTTTCTATTTCCACTGCGATGTCGGGATTTTTCTCGAGAAAGAGTTTTGCGTTTTCCCTCCCCTGACCAATTTTTTCCGTTCCGAACGAATACCAGGAACCGGTTTTAACAATCAGATTGTGTTCGATCGCCAGATCGAGGAGACTCGCGCTTCCCGAAATACCTTTTCCGAACATGAGTTCGAGTTCGACTTTCTTGAACGGGGGCGCTATCTTGTTCTTGACAACCTTGACCCGTATCCTGTTCCCTATTATATTGTCGGTGCCCTGTGAAATGCTTTCGATCTTTCGTACCTCGAGTCTGATGGTGGAGTAAAACTTAAGCGCCTTGCCGCCCGTGGTCGTTTCGGGATTGCCGAACATCACGCCGATTTTCATCCGTATCTGGTTGATAAAAATAAGACAGGTGTTCGATTTCGATATAATCCCGGTCAATTTTCGAAGCGCCTGGCTCATCAGCCGGGCCTGAAGGCCCATGTGGGAATCCCCCATCACCCCTTCGATTTCCGCACGAGGTGTCAGGGCCGCGACCGAATCGAGGACGATAATGTCCACCGCCCCGGACCTGACCAGGGATTCGGTGATATCCAGAGCCTGTTCGCCCGTATCGGGCTGCGATACCCAGAGTTCGTCGATATTGACGCCGAGGTTCCGGGCGTACGTGGGATCGAGCGCGTGTTCCGCGTCGACAAATGCGGCGATGCCGTTTTTTTTCTGTGCTTCAGCGATCGCGTGAAGGGCCAATGTCGTTTTACCGGATGATTCCGGTCCGTATATTTCGATGATCCTTCCACGGGGATACCCCCCTATACCAAGCGCGGCATCGAGAAGAATCGAACCGGACGGGATCACTCCCGATTCCGCTTTCTGCGGGCTTTCACCGAGTTTCATAATCGAGCCCTTGCCGAACTGTTTTTCGATCTGAAGTTTTGCGGATTCGAGTGCCTTGAGCCGTTCCTCGATATTTTCGGCCGGTTTAAATGTTTTTGAGAATTCGCTTTTCGCCATATTAATATCCCCTTTCCACTAATATATAAATGGGAATTTTGTTCTCCTGCTTTAATTTTTTTTTTATTTTACAGAAAAAAATGCATAAATAATAGTGGTTTTCGATAAAATCTTGTTTTTCATGCGATGCCGGCCGAATCATTTCTGCGTTTTCCCTTTAATCAATGAGAGGTATGAATTGAATTAATTTAAATATGCCGATAATGAATAAGACCGTCACCATGAAAAAAAGCTTGTATTGCCTGATCATATGTCTGTACTCGGTGTTTCCTCTCCATGGTATCGATTATACAGATATCATCGGGTCCACCGACAGGGAAAACAACCCGTTTATCATCAGGGTGCTTGGGTCGGTCGGATTGAATGAGCGGATAGAGATAGTGAGAGCACTCGGAAAACGTGACGATCCGTATATCGCCGACATTCTTTCATCGCTTATATCCCGTTGTTCGGGAAAAAGAAAAGAGGAAGTCGAATACCTTATACGCGTTCTCGTTCACAATATGTTCGATCCCGGGTTACCCGAAGAAATCCTGCTCAGCAGACTGCTGGCAAACAGAGACGTCCTCGTATCAATGCTCTACCGGATTCATATCTTCGATGACCCCATGCTCAGATCGCATCTCCTCAGGATTATCCCTTATTTCCATGACGCATCGTTGAATGCTCTTCTTATGTCCGAAGGACAGCGGCTTTTATCCATATGCCGGGCTGAAAACGGAATGCCCGGTACCCTCATCGATTACGAAATAGAAGTATTCCTCGATATTGCCGCGATCGTCGGGACGGACGATTTTCTGGACATCTGCCTTTCATTCAGATACTGCTCGCGCTCTAAGCGTGTTTCAAAAAAAGCGAATGAAACATCAAAAGTCATTGCGGGTAAATAACCGGAGAAAAATTTACCAACACCGCCAGTCAGGCGGAATTCTATACGGACGGAAGCCGAAAAAGCTGCCTTGATACTTTTAACTCACCGTTTCCTTATGCTATACTTTCACCCGTACTTACATCCGTTTGCCGCATTCAGGAGGTAACGATCATGAGAGGGAAACTTCAGATATTCGCCACACGATCGATGCAGGACTATACCGATAAGGTCGTCGAGGGCATTTCAACCTATTTTGCCTACAACAAGCCCCTTTATGACTTAAAGGGCAATCTCTCTGTCTCCCGTTTCGCGGACGGGGAAATGGAAGTGGAAATCACGAGTTCCGTTCGCGGTCATGATGTGTTTCTCTTTGCGAACGCGAGTAAGAACTCATCCGGCATTTCCGTCGAAGAAAACAAGATAGAGATATATAACGCGGTGGACGCATTACGGCGTGCCCAGGCGGGCCGTATCACACTTTTCGAGCCGTACTGCAGCCCGGGCAGGTCCGACCGGACCACGAGAAGAAACTCGGTGGGTCTCTGGATGCATTTCAAGATACTGATCAGCCTCGGCGTGGATCACATCATCACCTTCAATCTGCATTCGGACAAGTCCAGGACGATGATCGATCCGGCCGTCTGCGCGATCGACGACATTCCCATTCTCTTTCTCCTCAAGCGCTATATCGCGGATACCTATATCAAAACCGTCGAAAACCTGGAAAAGAAAATAAGAAAGGAGTGGGTATTCTGTTCCGTCGATGCAGGCGGCGAGGTGCTGGCAAAGGAGTTCGCCGATTCATTCTGCACCCCGCTCGTCATTTCGCACAAGCAGCGCGACTATTCATGCGTGAACCGCGTGTTGTCCGTGGATATTTTATCGAGCACGGCCCTTAAAAACAAAACCGTCTGGATAATCGACGACATGATCGACACCGGCGGTTCTATTTACAAACTCGCACTCGAACTCAGGAAACGCGAAGTCGCGTGCGTCAATATCGCGGTTGTTCATCCCGTTTTCTCGCCCCCGTCGATCGACCGCATGAAAGAGCTTATCGATAAAGGGATTTTAAAGGATATCGTCTTCGCCGATACCCTCTACTGCCCGCAGGAACTTGTCGATACATTGAAAAACGTGACGGTCGTCTCGTCGCACAAAGTCGCTTCGGATATCATAAGCCGGCTGAATCAGGAAATGACGCTTTCGGAGTTTTTCGGACCATTTAATGTGTATGAGTACCTGAATAAGTGACATGACGGTTCCGCGTATCGATTACTCCAGACGGTGGATCGCCCTGCCTTTGAGAATGAAGTTTTGCCTGTCGATAGTCTCGATCGAGCCCAACACCTCGATCGTCTGTCCGTTTTCAAGAAGCGCGCCGAAATCGAGAAGAACGGGGATGACCCCCTCGAAGGTGTGCGTATCCCCGACCCAGAAGTCGAATCGTATCGCCTCGTCACCGATTTCGAGACCACCGACCTTTCCCTTCCAGCGGACGAAACAATTGTCGTAAAGATACGGCTGCTTAAGCACCACTTCAAGTGAATAGGAATCCCTGATCGTGGAAAAATCCGGCTCGATAACATGATCTTTCATCGCTCCGGCAGTGACTTTCACCTCGGGTGCCGCGTTCGAATTAAGCAGACGGTTGATTTCAACGAGCGCCCTGTTGTCACGGTATTCGATAAATAAGGACTTTGCCCTGTTAAAAACGGTACGAACCTCCGCATCGGTGAAAATAAACGGGAAATCATCGTTCAGCTGGATGAGGGAAGAGCGTGAGTCGGGAAGAATGAACTGTTCGATTTCAGGTCTCGTCTTTTTTTCCGGGAGCTTCACATATCTGACCACGATAATGCCGGTAAACGACACAACAAGGAGTATGGTCGATATCAGCACGGTATTGGCGAATCCGCGGGATTTTCTTTTCGGGTACAGTGAATATATTTTTTTCGAATCGACAAACTCGACAAGATCTTCGTGTTCGGGAATTTTACGTATGATATTGAGTCCGCGTTGTGCGGTCTTGTTCTTCGGATCGATTTCAAGTACCAGGAGCCATGTCTTGATCGCCTCTTCCCTGTTGAGTTTTTTAAGATGAATAACGGCGATACCGAGTAATGTCGAAATATCCCGGTCATTGAGTTGATGCGCCCTGCTCAAATATGAAAGCGCGCCGCCGGTCTCATCGGTATAGAGACATGAAGTGCCCAGCAGGGAGTAAAAGATAAAACTCTCCCGGTACCTGAATATCTCTGGTTCAAGGAGTCGAATGACATGGCTGAATTTTCCGGATGCAAAGAATCGTTTAGCCTTTTTCAGGCTTCCTGCTGGCATATGTCGGACATCCCTAATACGATTTCATAATTGCCGTGATATGATCTTTGATTTCGAACAGTATTTTTTCCATCGTCGACAGATCTTTATCGGTGATTTCTTTTGTTTTTATCCTGTCATCGATCATTTTGAGCAGGTATTCGAGTGTATGAATATCGGCGATAATCTGATCGTTGACGGTTTCCGGTTTCGATGATTCATCTGCGGTTTCCACCGGCATCACAGGCGTCGGGGTTGCATCGGTTTCCCCTTTCCCGGCCGGGGCTGGAGTCGGAGTTGCCGCTACCTCTTCGAGTATATCCTTGACCTCCTGTTCGTCGGGTTCTTCAGTGACTGAAGCGCTGCTTTCGTCATAATTATGCATCGCTATCACGATTCTCATTCTCGATCCGGCTTCGAGTGTCTTCGGGTAGTAATAATGACAGACGGCCGAATCATTGATCGAATAAGGACGAAGATTGAAATTGCGGCCGGCCGATTCGTCGTATGTCCACGGGGTGTCGTTGAGACGCTTCCAGTTCGCGAAAATGATTTTATCGGGAATTGTGACACCCCCTCCATTGGTTGAGACCTGCAATCCGACAAACGGATCGCTTTTGGGCAGGGGTGAAACCCAGTAGCGTATCATTCTGTCTTTCTCGACAATGATCTCATTCGAAATGTTATCGTGCTTATCAGTCCTGAAATGATGATTCGAGGATTCCCCAAGAAATGTATCGAAAACATATCGGGCGCCGACTGTGAGTTCCTTGTTGCTGATATTGGCTATCGTAAGGGTGATGATCACCCCGTTTGTTTCTGAGGCAGAGGGCGTTTTGGTAAAAACAAAATCCTCGATGATTTCAAGCTGTTTGGAGTTCCAGATAAAACGCGCGCCGATACTCGTTTCCTCGATTTTCTCCTTGAAAGACCCGGTGTCGCCGAGACGAAAGACGTTATTATCGACGGCGACGGAAAGGGTCGATGTCCGTATATCCTGATCGAGTAAAAAGGAGGTATATTTTTTTTTCTCCGGGTTCGATAAATAGTACATCGAAAATCTGCCGAGATTTTTATGAAGCACGAGTCTGATTCTGCCGTTGTTGATTTCAAGTGTAAAGCAGAGAGTGGTGCACAATAAAAGTATCAACGCAAAAAAAGATTTCATTTTCATGAGCCGCCGCCTTCCATGTATTCGAGCAATTGGAGAAGCAGTTCCTTTAATTTGACGGCTTCCTCTTTGAGATCGTACAGCCGTTCTTCGTTTGATTTGACCGGCACTTCCTCCATGGTTTCTTTTGCTGCTTCCGTTGCCGCTGCTGCGGCCATCTCCTCATCGATGGCGCTCAGTTTTTTTTCAAGGTATGCGACACGATTTTTACAATCGATACTCTCTTTTTTCAATTTTTCAAGTTCTTCATTTTTTGCTTTCAGTTCTTCCTGGAGATCGAGTATTTCCGCTTTGGTATAATCTTTCTGTTTTTCCAGCGTCACATCGATCCCGGCCTGCGCGAGTTTTTTCTGATAGGCGGCAATTGCCTGTTCATATGTTTTTTCCCGCTGTTCGTAATCGTCCAGGGTTTTTATGGCTTCCATATGACTCCATTTGAGGAGTTTGAGTAACTCATTTTCGCGCTTCTTGAATTCGATGATCGACAGCCGGTATTTGGCGGACTCGAACTTGTAGCTCGAGGGATAGTTGGCGATGATATGTCTGAAAATTTTCGATGATTTTTCCAGCTGTCCCATAATGAAAAGAGATTCACCGACCCAGAAATATGCATTCGGGACAAAGACGGATGAAGGGTATTGCCGGATAAAATCCTCGAGAATCCTGATCGAGTTTTCGTACTGATTCTGAAGGAAAAGCAACCTCCCCTTCTGGTAGTACGCTTCCGGATAATTAACATGAGCGGGGTATGATGCGAGAAAATGCTCGAGATTTTTTTCGGCATCGTCGAGTCTTCCCAGTATCATATGGCACTTTCCGATCCAGAAATAGGCGTCTCCATGATAAAAATCCAGAGAAGGATCGACGATGATGGCGCGAAAATCAGCGAGTGATTGTTCGTAAAGCCCTTTACTGAACAACTCGATCCCCTCATTCAGAAGCCGATCTCCCTCCTCGCTGAAGCCGGCTGAAAGATAGGTCTGGGGAATCAGAAAAACGACGATACTGAAAAACAGCGATACATGTCTTTTGTTCAATGCATAGTCTCCTATAAAATTTTCGACCGAACGGGCGAAAACATAAAATCAAAGAAAACTTTACTTACCCCCTTGCTTAAAAAAACGGACATATTCACGGGGAGCCTGAGCGGTAAAAAAACCCGTTCCCGAGACGATGACATCGGCGCCTGCTTCGATAACGCTTCGCGCATTGTCGGTATCGATACCGCCGTCGACCTCTATATGATAATTATACCCCATTTTTTCTCTATATTCTTTTAAAAAGGATACTTTTCCGAGTGTTTCCGGAATCAATGTCTGTCCGCCGTAGCCGGGATTTACCGTCATGACGAGCACCATATCGATGAAGGGTAACACTTCGGAGAGGTGAGAAGCGGGGGTCGAGGGAACGATCGAAATACCCGCTTTTTTCTTGACCCCATGTATTTCCATGATAATTCTGTGAATATGAACCACCGCCTCATAATGAAAAGTAATATAGTCGGCGCCCGCTTCAGCAAACCGCCCGATATACGCTTCGGGATTGGTGACCATGAGGTGCACATCAAAGGGCAATTGAGACAAGGGCCGTGCATCTTTTACCATTTTATGGCCGAATGTAATATCCGGTACGAACACACCGTCCATCACGTCGAAGTGGACCCAGTCACCGCCGGCGGCCTCTATTTTTTTAACCGCTTCTCCGATACAACTGAAGCTCGAAGCGAGCAATGACGGGGCGATAATTACCGGTTTTTCTTTTCCCATAACTCAATATACCAGAAACGCAACGCGTCAATCAAGTACGAATGACATCCGGCGGCCGGATAGTATTCAGTGCGGTTTTCTCATATAACGTCTGTATTTTCACCGTTTTATAACGGACAGGGAGAGGCAGCCTTGCAGAGAAACGGTTTCTGTGGTATGACGGTAGTATGGTCGATGAAAACAATAATCGTATAACGGCACAGGAGGCTTTTATGCGATTGTATGGCATTGTCAAACGGCTTCGGGGACCGGACGGGTGTCCGTGGGATAGAAAGCAGTCTGCTTCGACATTACGGAAAAGCCTTATCGAAGAAGCATACGAATCGATCGATGCGATCGAGTGTGACGATGATGAAAACCTCAAGGAAGAACTCGGGGATCTTTTTCTGGTCATTCTCATGATGATACGGATAAAGGAGGAAAACCGGAAGTTCACCCTGACCGATGTGCTTGGAGACATATCGGAAAAGCTGATTCGGCGCCACCCCCATGTTTTCGGCGATGAAAAGGTCGGGAGTGCCGATGAGGTTATCGTCAAATGGGAAGAGATTAAAACGACGGTCGAAGGTAAAAACAGGACGCCGCATCTGCTTGATTCGATTCCCCGGGCATTGCCGCCGCTTGAAAAGGCAGCGGCGATACAGAAGAAAGTATCAAAGGTCGGGTTCGACTGGACCGAAACGGCACCGGTCTTCGGAAAACTCGAAGAGGAAATCGATGAACTGCATCGGGCGGTAAAAACGGGAGGTATCAGGCAGACGGAAGAAGAAATCGGCGATATCCTCTTTACCGTCGTCAACCTCGCCCGCCTCATGAAGATCGATCCTTCACTCGCACTGAACAGGACAAACAACAAGTTTACGGCGCGCTTTATGGAGATCGAAAAAAGACTGATTGAAAAAGGGATTCCCCTCGAGGAAGCGGGGCTTGCGCTGATGGACAGGCTCTGGAACGAAATAAAAAAGCGGTAGAAAATTATATTCCGTCTTCATGTAGCATCTTCAATATCTGAGAGATAAAAAACGGGATCTACCATCACGGCACATTCCTCACGTGAGGATGTGTCATCGAATCGACACATCCTCACGTTCGTATTTGTTATTTCTTGGTGAGATAAAACTCCACCCTTCTGTTTTTCCACCGGTTTTCGAGATCGCCGTGGGGAACCACGGGGTATTTACAGCCCTTGCCGATCGTTTCGATTCTGTTTTTCTCCACACCGGAGGCGACAAGACCTTCCTTGATCGCGTCAGCCCGCTTTTTCGAAAGGGGTATACAATCCTCGACGTCTTCCCGTTCGGCACGCTCGGGATTCTCCCAATACACACTGACCGCGTGGCCTTCGATGGTGATTTTATATGATCTGAATTTGTTGAAGATTTTAGCCAGTCTTTTCAATACCCACAGGTTTTTATCGCTTTTTTCCGGGGAAACATTCTTGTAGTCGGCCGTATCCGGAACAAAAACGATCGACGCGATCCGGATTTTCAACCTGTCGCCGTCTCTCATGACAAGAACATCGATCGGAATAGTACCCTTCGATGCTGCGGTGTTTCCGAAGATATCGGTCGCCTCGAACTCGACCGTGTAATCCTCGGCGGCTTCGACCAGTGCCCCGTCATTTGAAATACCGTCCCAGATTATTTCTTTTGCCGGAGCACCCGTTCCGCCGAACTCCTTGAAAAGTTTGTTGCTGTTCGGCTCAAGGATCCGTATCCGCCATTCGGAGACGGCGCCGGCATCGGTGACATTCGGAATGATGGTCAACTCATCGTCCTCCCCGTCATTATCGGGGGAAAAGAACTCGGGAGTATGTGAAAGAGAAAGCTGTGGTGGGGAATTGTCGAGTAGGAAGGTATTGGATTTCCTGTTAGGGATATTCTCCTTGTTATATTCGACGGAAAACAATGAATAATATTTACCTTCCGGACAGGCTTTTCCGTCCGCTTCCTTTCCGTCCCATGCTATTGTCTCTTTCAAAGGGGGTGTCCCGGTATATGTCCGTTTTACCCCTTCAGTTTCATGGATCACCTCGAGTTTCCAGTTTTTAATCCCCTGTTTTTCTTCGACACCCATACTGAAGGAGATCGTGTCCATGAAACCGTCGTTATTGGGTGAAAACCCCTCAGAGTCGACCCTGATGAAAACGGGGGTCTGTCGCGTATCGATTTCGATACCTGAAACCGTTGTCGTGACCATATTGCCGGCCGCGTCCTGAGATGAGAGTGTATATGTATATCTGCCGTCGGGGAGTATGTTACCGCTTTCGTCCCTTCCGTCCCAGGTGACATTTTCGACGGCGCCCTCCCATTCCATCGTTTTAACGACCTTTCCCACGCTGTCCGTTATTTCCGCTTTCCAGCTGTCTTCCCTGCTCGACGACTGATATATCGTGATCGTCTCACCGCGTTTGTCGCCCGCTGCCGCCGTATCCGGGGTGCCGTTTTCGGCTTCCGTCGAAGCCGACGGCGCGAACACGAGATGAGGACATTCAGTTTCGATCCGGGGGGCGGTCGTGTCGACGACAATTTTTTTTGTCTCGCTCGCTCCCCTGTTCCCGTTATCGTCCCACGCTTCGATCCGAACGTAATAGTCGCCGTCTTCGACCCGTGAACCGTCGTCCTTGTTCCCGTTCCACATGACCGACGGGGGTATCGTGATCGCCGTTTTCGAATACAATATCCGTTCTCCGAGGTTTTTGACATTGAGGTCTTCCGGACGTTCATCCTTCTGATTTATTGTTTTGAGGACATTGCCTTCCTTATCCGTGATTATCACCGAATACCCCTTGACATACCGTTCATCGGTAATATCCAGGGGGATTGTACAATAGTCCTGCGCGCCGTCGTAATTCGGTGAAAAATAGACGGCATCCGGGGTATCGAGCTTGATTTCCGGGGGATTCGTGTCCGTCACGCCCAGGGTTAACGAACATCCCGCGCCGATCGCCCAGATATCGTCATTCAGGGGAAGAAGGGTAAATGACGGCTTTATCTCGCTTCGATGCCAGCCGCGCTCCGAAATATCGAGAAAATCGACCTTTTCTTTTATATCGGTCTTAAATTTCAGAGAAAATCCAAAGGAAAAGGGAATCGGCCGTGAGGAAGTCCCCTCGATGGTTTCATTCAAATCAAGGGTGTAACTGCCGTAAAGGAAGACCATATCAAAGAGGGTGATGTCCGTACCAAGGCCGAATCGAAGGTTCCGGAAAGCCGGCGCGGATAGTGAAGACATCAGACCGATGCTGAAATCCTTCAATTTCAAAGGTTTGCAGTAAACCGCCGCAGCGGGCGTAAACGGCTGGGGGAAAAATGAATCGTCTGAGGTCGGCGCGTACCATTTACCGATGTTTTGAAAACTCACGCCCCACATGACATCTTTGAGGAACAGTACTTCATTAATAATATGGATAAATCCGATGTCCGCGCAAAGGGCCCAGTCGGTCGTGTCGTTTTGCGAGCCGTATATGACATCGAGGCCGATTCCTCCAAGCAGATACGGAAAGAGGTCCTTGGAAAAACTGATATTGAGACTGCCGAGTGTACCCCAGTTCAGACTCGGAAAAGGGGACGTGAAAAAATGACCTGAGGTCGAAAACACACCGAACTTCGACGGAATGCTTATCCCGAGATTCACGGCTGAAGCAAAACCCTCTTCATCTCCGAATCCGGGGAGGTGGAAATAACTCAGGTCCAGCGTAATCCGCTGTTTCGTGGCCGCGGCCGCCGGATTATAGATATCCGAAGCGGGGGATTCAAAGGAGACGGGACCCGTCCCGAACGAAAACAATACCGGTGAATACACCTCTTCGATATTCTGCGCTGAAAGCGGGAGAGAGAGACACAATATCGCCATGATGAAAATCAGATTAATACACTTCATAGTTAAAACCTCACTTTCTAAAATAGTCAGGATATGATTATATGTACGACATAGTATCGATTAATGAAATAATATGCAAGAATACCAAATTGCCTATATAGCTTCCGGAAAGTGGGGATGTGAATGACCGGATTCAAAGGAAAAACTCATTGTATTGCCATGGAAACCCCATTAGAACGACGGTTGGTGATGTATATTTATATCGGGCCTTTTACCGTTTGTTTTTCAACTCTTTGTTTTTTCTTTGAACGAGTTCATTTATCGATTCATCGAGGATTTCAACCTCGATCCGCCGTCCTTTGCAATGTGAGAGGAAGGTAAATAATTTATCCATTTCATACAGTTTCGACGTCACGACAAATCCGTTTGTATGATTGACCAAAAAGAAATTATAGATTCGTGCTGAAATGACCGCTTTCATCATTTTCCCTTTCATTGTTGTCTTTATTATTTCAATTATCGGATGAAACGCGCTAAAATGGATAATTCTTTTACGGATTGCTCGTATTTTTGACTACCGGTATATGGCTTTAATGTGAATGAGAATACATAAATATTTTTATTGCTTTTTTCTCAATAATAATGTACAATTCGACATTATTTTTCAGGCGGGAAGGTAATATGAAAATAAGCATCGATAATGACGGGAAAATAACGATACCTCACATGATTCAGAAGAATCTCGGATTGTTTCCGGGAGATTCCTTTACTATTACCCAGGAAGCGGGGGGAATTCTCCTCACACCGTTAAAAAAAGAGACCAATAACTCACATAAATCGAGTATAATCGTCACCTCGGGCGTATCGGAAGGGAAATCCCGTTATTTCACGCTGAAATAAAGAAAAAGACTATTTTTCTCCATCGCATATCGTCGAAAATACCCGACATGTTTGAAATCCTCCTCATGAAATTTTGATCTGGCCGGCATACAAAGAAAACACTGATAACGTCATTGGACAAACCTCCTCTTTTTTCCTTTCATAAATACGGTACAATAACGCAACGTTAACAAAACGAAAATGTTTAAACCATGACGAGGCACAGATGAGAAATAAACGAATTATAATGGGTGTCATTTGTTTTTTTATGTGTTTGTCTCTCCATCCGACAACGGAGAAAACGGACAGAATCATCGTCCAGTTCAAAAAAGACGCAAAGGAATCCTATCTATCACATGTCGATACTTCTTTCAGGCAGCGGGGTATTCCGGTTCCCGGAAAAACGGAACGGCTTGTCCGCGATCATATTATTGCCGGATTAAAGAAGAGAAACACGGGAAGAATCGGCGATGAAAATGATAATCAAACCGGTACCGTCGATGCCCTTGCGGATTTGATGGTATTTTCATACGACAATTTTCTTTCTCAAGATGAACTCGACCTGATCCTCGATACCTTGAACAAAGATCCGGAGATTCTTTATGCCGAACCGGACGCGATTATCAGGGGATGCTATACCCCTGACGATGAGTATTTCTCCGGGCAGTGGAATATGGTTCGCGTATCGGCAGACAGGGCGTGGGATTATACGACCGGTTCCTCAAATATTGTCGTTGCGGTACTCGATTCCGGTGTCGATTATACCCATCCCGATCTCTGGCAGAATATCGGAAGCGGTTATGATTTCGTCAATGATGACGATGATCCGTATGACGATCACTACCCGGGCTACCACGGGACCCACATTACGGGGATCATCGCAGCCAGGGGTAATAACGTGATAGGGGTAGCGGGCATCAACTGGAATGTCACGATCATGCCCCTCAAAATACTGGACAGCAACCTGGAAGGTTATTTATCCGACGGGGTCGAAGCGATTGATTATGCGATTTCAGCCGGCTGTGACGTGATCAATGCGAGTTTAGGGACGTACACGGATTATCAGACATTCCGGAATGCGATCATCCGCGCCAGGAATGCCGGGATTATCGTCGTGGCGGCGGCGGGTAATGGCGGAAGCGACGCGATCGGCGACGATAATGACAGAACGCCCTTTTACCCCTCGGCTTATGAGTATGACAATATTCTGGCGGTCGCGAACTCGATGTCATCAAACGATGCCCTCGATGTTTCTTCAAATTACGGCCTGCAGACGGTGGATCTCGCCGCGCCGGGTATGGAGATTTATTCGACCTTCGGAAGCGGCGTCTACAACTATAAATACGGCACGTCGATCGCCACCCCCCACGTCACCGGCGCCGTCGCCCTGCTGCTTTCTGTCGATCCCGATATGGGGTATCGCGAGGTAATCGAGGCGATCCTCGATAATGTCGATCCGGTCCCATCGTATTCGGGAAAAATAATAAGCGGCGGGAGACTCAATATCGAACGGGCACTGCTTGCTTCCGGCGGCCAGATTCCGGTGAATACGCCGGTACCCGAACCGGCGCCGCAAAACTCACCGGAGCCGGTAATCGATATGAAAGCGGCATACCGTTGCGGCGAGGTCGGCGAGACTGCCGCGGCATTGCGGCCGAACATACGTATCATCAATATGGAACCGTCACAACTGGTATTGCAGAACATCACGGTCCGCTATTTTTACACGAAGGAAGGGACACAGCAGGAACGTTACCGTATCGATAACGCCGATATCGATACGTCGCTCCTCTCTGTCGTCTTCTCCGACGGCTACTTCGATATCGGTTTTACCCATACACAGGGGGAGATCCTTTTCAATCCGTATTCGGAGCTCTGCATCGAACTCACCATCGAAAAAACGGACGGAAGCCGTTACGATCAGACAAACGATTATTCCTTCGATCCTTCGTATTCGGCCTATCGGGATTTCAACCGAATCGCCGTCTATTACGGCGGCGATCTACTCTGGGGAGTCCCTCCTGCCGGAAATTACCCGGCGCCGACGGCCGGGCCTGAAACGACCCCCTCCCCCACCCCCCTCCCGACCGAAACCCCTTTGCCCGGGGCAGGGCACGTCCGGATCGCGCCCGAAGAAACATCGGTCTTCATCAATGAACATTTCTCCGTGGAAGTCCGTCTTGATTCCGGTACCCAGAAGGTTGCCGCTTACGGGATCGACATTTCGTATACCCCCGGTATCATTTCCGTGGATACGGAACAGGGGGATAGCGGCGTCGCTGAGGGGGCCGACGGATTTATAGCGGCGGTAAACGTGAATGAACCCGGGATCATCAAAACAAGCGGATTCGATACGACCGGCAGCGGGCCGGGCCGTGATCTCCATCTTCTTACCCTTTATTTTATTGCCGGAGAGGAAGCGGGAAGCACCCCGCTTTCGGTAACGATCGATTCAATCGTCGACGAAAATACCCTTGAAGTCGGTATTCCCGAGGCAATCGGCGGGAATGTGACGGTTTTTGAGAGTATCAGGGGGGACGTGAACGGCAGTAACCGTATCGATATCACGGACGCGCTTATCGTCGCCCAGTATTACGTGGGGCTCGAACCCGCCTCATTTACCGCGCCGCTTTCATCCGGAGACGCTGATTGTAGCGGGAAGATCGATATTGTCGACGCGTTGCTTATCGCCCGGTATTATGTTGGAATTATCGAGGCGTTCTGCCAATAAGGAATAACGGAAAGCTGGCGTCCGGAACGATTATTCCTTGTTTTGGATGTAATGTTCAAGAAAATGCTTCAGTTCCTCCATGGCCTTTTTCAGGAGATCTACGGGCGGAAGAAAGACGATCCTGAAATGGTCTGGATGCGGCCAGTTGAAACCGGTTCCCTGGACAACGAGTATTTTCTTTTCAAGAAGCAGATCCAGAATAAACTTGTAGTCGTTGGTGATGCCGAATTTTTTGACATCCAGCCGCGGGAAAAGGTAAAGCGCGCCTTTCGGTCTGACGCAGCTGACCCCCGGTATACCGGAAAGAAGGCGGTGGCAGATATCGCGCTGCTCGCAGAGTCTTCCGCCGGGAAGGACCAGTTCGTTGATACTCTGATAACCGCCGAGTGCGGTCTGTATCCCGAACTGCGCGGGGACATTGCTGCAAAGCCGCATGGAAGCGAGAATATTGAGTCCGTCGAGATAATCCCTTGCATGAGGCCTGTCGCCGCTTATCACCATCCAGCCGGCGCGGAATCCGGCGGCCCGGTAGGATTTGGAAAGTCCGTTGAATGTGACGCACAGGACCTTGTCCGTCAGGGAAGCGATCGAGGTATGGACGACACCGTCATAGAGAATCTTGTCGTATATTTCATCGGCATAGATAATTAGGTTATGTTCTTCCGCAATAGCGGCGATTTCGGTAAGCAGTTCGAGCGGATAGACGGCGCCGGTCGGATTGTTGGGATTGATGATGACGATCGCTTTTGTTTTATCCGTTATTTTATTTCGTATATCGTTACAGTCGGGATACCACTCCGATTGTTCGTCGCAGAGATAATGGACGGCCTTTCCCCCGGATAAATTGACTGCGGCGGTCCAGAGGGGATAATCCGGCATCGGAATGAGGACTTCGTCGCCCGTATTGAGCAGCCCCTGCATGGTCATGACGATCAACTCGCTTACCCCGTTGCCGATATACACATCTTCGATATCGACATCGGGTATCTTTTTTTCCTGCGAATACTGCACGACCGCTTTTCTCGCTGCAAAAAGCCCTTTCGAATCGATATAGCCCTGAGCCTTGCTCATGTTGATGACGATATCGTGGAGGATTTCGTCCGGCGTATCGAACCCGAACGGTGCCGGGTTGCCGATGTGGAGTTTGAGCAGGTGATATCCTTCTTCCTCGAGCCGCTTTGCCTCTTCGAGTACTGGGCCGCGTATGTCGTAGCAGACATCGAGCAGTTTATGCGATTTTTTGATCATATCCATTTTATTCCCTCGAGAAGCCGAGTGTATGCCGATTGAAGGAATTAGTCAATGCATCTTTTGACATGGGCTGAACGTTTGCTTTATACCGCGTCATTCAGGCGCATAAGCCGGTATCCGCTTCCCGTAAATGTGCTTGATCTTTGCCCCGAAAGGCTAGTATATTATACATGGAACGGTGATAATAAAGGGTAACGGAAGGAACAACGATGAATAAGAGACACATATGGCTGACGGTGATTATTCTTTTGGCAACCCTGGGACTCGTCAACTGTAATCTGGTTGTTTCGATGTTCGAGGATTTCACCGACGATAGTTCGACGAAACCCGCCCCGACACCGGGTCCTTCCGCGGAACCGGGTGATATTCATTTTTATTATACCGGTGGGATTCAGTCATTTACCGTTCCCGCCGGCATCACCTCGATCTCAGTCGAATGCCAGGGCGCGCAGGGGTATTCGACACCTGTATATCCTGGCGGTTACGGGGCATACGCATTCGCCGAAGTCGCCGTTTCACCGGGAGCAAGGGTTTATATTTATGTTGGGGGTCAGGGCCAGCCGGCATTTGACGATGGTACCGGCGGCCCTGTTGTCTATAACGGCGGGGGGGCAGGATTCAGCTGCGACACCGGTATATATGCCGGCGGCGGGGGCGGAGCGACCGATATCAGAATCGGGGGGCAGTCGCTGAATGACCGTGTTATCGTGGCAGGCGGGGGCGGCGGAGCGGTCGAAATGCCGGGCGGTATCGGCGGCAATGGCGGAGCGGCCGACAGCGGATACGGTCTATTAGGAGTAGGTTGCAGTGCAGCCGGTCCGTCAGGATATTCGGGCGGCGGAGGCGGCGGCTGGTACGGCGGGACGGCCGGCGGAGAGAATATGCCTGGAACCGGCGGTTCATCATATACCGGAGGCCAGGGATCATTCGTTACCACAAATCAATATGACGAAGAGGGCTCGAACTCTGGCGACGGCCATGTGATGATTTCCTGGGGTGATTACGGGATGCTGCTGGAATAACCTTCCGATAATCGTGACATATTATATGATAAGATGATGGGCGCTACTTTACACCTGCAAAACGGTTTCCAAAGGCGCCTTTTTTTTGTAACGATATCCTCTTTGTTCTTGTTTTACGATTATACTTTTATCACAATGGAAACATAATGGTTGGTCTTGAATCTCTGGTAAAAAGCTACGGCTCCCGTAACGCGGTCGACGGTCTCTCATTCATTCTTGAACCTGGTGAGATCACCGGGTTCCTCGGACCGAACGGGGCGGGAAAAACGACGACGATCAATATGATGGCGGGTATGCTCCGTCCGACATCGGGCCGCATTACCTGTCACGGGCGGCCGATACACGAAGATATGACGTGGTGGAAACGGCACTGCGGCGTCGTTCCCGAAAATCCCCTCCTCTTCCATGCCTTGACCCTCGGCGAACACCTCATGCTCGCGGGAAGACTCCATTCGATTTCAGAACGGGAAACGGAACAACGCTGCGGGAGTCTTTTCGAATATCTCGGTTTATCCGGTTACAGGGAAACAGTGTCCGGGAAGGCTTCCCGCGGCATGAAAAAAAAATGCGCCCTTGCCATGGCCCTTATTCACAAGCCGCGCGTCCTTATATGCGATGAACTCTTTAACGGTATCGACCCTGTATCGAGCCATAATATCAGGCTTCTTTTCGAAACCCTTGCAGAAAAGGGGACGATCATTTTCTTTTCATCACATACGCTTCCCATTGTCGAGACGCTGTCCGACAGGATCATCATCATCGACCGCGGGGCTATTGCCGCAGATATACGGGCCGTTGCACTAAAAGAAGGCCCGGAAAACCTGGAATCGCTTTTTTTCAACACTATCGGGAATCCCCCGACCGACCTGTCCGGTGTCTCATGGCTGATCTGAGTGTCCTTTCCCGTTTCCAGCGTATCGTCTTCTCGCGTCTCTATAAAACCGATACCGCGGGAAAGGCCGAACAATATTTCGTCGCGTGGCTGCTGTTTGTTATCACCGTCCGTTTTTGCGCAAATACCTGGTTCGCCTTTACCGTTCTCCTCGAGGGAAAAACCGATATCGGTCTCTCTTTTGTCATTTTCAACTTTTTCCACCTCCTTCTTTTCTGGGTATTCATTCCTCCCGTCGTAACGGGATCGATGGGAAAAAAGGCTTTTCTGGCACCGCAGTGCTTTCTCTTTCCTCTTTCACAAAAGGAAGTGTTTGTCTCCTGTTTCTACGGGATTGTTTTTCAGCCGGTATACCTGTTTTTGGGCATCGTCTCCATCACCGGGTTGATACCGATGGCGCTTCTCGCAAACCCCGTGTTCCCCGTGACATGCGGCATATGCGGGGTCTTCTTTTTCGCTTCCGTATCCGTTTTTCTTTCGTTCCTGTTCATTCTCATTTCACAAAAATCGGGGAGTGCCGGTATATTCCCGCTGCTTTTCAAAGCCGTCCTCTGTCTCATCCTTTTTGCCAATTTCACTTTTTTCTGGGGCGGGGAACACGTCGTGGTCCTCGTTTTCGGAAAGGCGTATACACTTTTTTCTCCTCAGGGAAATTCCTCGTTTGTTTCATCTCTTTCGTTTTTACACGCCCTCCTTTCCCCCGAAACCAACGTCACGTTTCCTGACTCCCTTCTCTCATACCTTATTCCCCTCACACTTGCGGTTATCGTTCTCTCTCTCACCTTTCTGCTTTCGGCACGCATCACCCCTCACCCTGAAAGAGAACCTCATAAAAAAACAGCAATCCCCGTATTCTCGGGGCTAAGAAAGACGCTCATCCGCTCCCGCATGACATTATTGCGAAAGGAACTCATTTCATTTGTTCACACGATCGATTTCAGAACGGGATTTTTCATTGCCGCGGTAACGGCTCTCTATCTTTCGGTAACGCCCCGCGTCAATCATGAATTGTTTATCCTCGTTGTCGCCCTGTTTACGATCATCACGTCCCCTTTCTTTTTAAATTCGTTCGGTAACGACCGGACGGCTTTCGGCCGTTACCTTCTTTTTCCCGTCACACCGGGGGAAGTGATCTCAGCCAAAAACAGGGCGGCCTTTATCATATGCGGCGTACCGCTTTTTGTTCTTTTAATCCTCCACCTTTTCAAATCAGGAAACGTTATCCTCACCCTCTATTATACGGCGATCACCGTCTGCATCATGCTTTTTTATTGTCTTGCGGGGAATATGATATCGATCATGCTGCCAAAGGCGAGGCATTATGCGAATTTCAGCCATGAAGGAAGCGGGGGGGCTGGCGCGGCATTACTTGCCGTTCTGTGCTGGGCCGTTCCGTTTCAGATTAATACGATCCTGGACGGTGATTTTAAAACCGGCTGTCTCGTCTATTCAATACTCTCCGTTGTCCTATTAATGACCATCATCGCAGCCAATAAAAAAATGGCGGTTTTGTTCGGTGAAAACGCCGATTCGATGAGGGAAAGCCTTTCAGTGTAAGATGTTCGACGCGGTATCGTCGAGTGCGTCGGCGAGTTCGAGGAGGAGGGAATCGAGAATGAACCGTCCCCTGTTCGTGAGAGCGTATCTTCCCGTTATCTCCTTGACATACCGGCGGGCTTTCCATCGATACCACAATTCCGGCACGAGATCGGGAAGGGATTTTTTATATCTGCAAAGGATACCGTCCTCGGGGAATCCGTCTTTCAACCTGAATCCCATCAGGCAGCGTTCGAAAAGGTGATCGTTTGCGGATATCTTTTCGTGCGCCATACCCCAGTCCGACGCTTTACCCGGGAGGAACAATGCTATGTCGTGCGCGTGACTGATACGCAGCACTCCGCCTTTCGGGTCATAAAGGGTGGATACCGCCGAAGGTCCGATACCGATATACGGTTCGAGCAGCCAGTAGCCCATGTTATGACGGCATTCACGTCCGGGGAGGGAAAAATTGGATATTTCATAATTGCTCAAACCTCTGTCTTCGAGAAGGCGGTACCCGTAAAACCATAATCCGTCCTGTGTTTTTATTTCAGGCAGTCTGATTTTGTTTTCATCAACAAGCCGCTTCAGTATTGTCTGCTCCTCGACCGTCAGTGAATAGAACGAGATGTGGTGTGGTGAAAAAAGATTCACACACATTTCGATATCTTCTTTCAATAACCGTCTCGTCTGGCCCGGGATCCCGCATAGAAGATCGATATTGACCAAATGGTTCCAACCGGTGCGAAGCAGTTCCGCCGCTTTTACGATATCCTTGTTTTCACATACTCTTCCGAGGATTCGAAGCAGCGGATCGGAGAAGGTCTGTACCCCCACACTGATTCTGGAAACGCCATACTCATGACAGAGACGGAGAAACGCCGTATCGATGCTGTCCGGATTCGCCTCTATTGTCCATTCTTCAGGTAAATCTAAAGCCGCACCGCGTATCGATGAGAGAAGCTGTTCGAGTACCGGGCGTTCGAGCATGGAGGGAGTGCCGCCACCGATATAGACGGTTTTGAAACGGACACCGGACAGCCGGTCGAGAAAAAACTTTAGTTCGTCGATTATCCCGTCGATCACCCTTCGCTGCAATACGGGATCATTATCGGAGACGGAATAAAAATGACAGTACCGGCATTTTTTCCTGCAAAAGGGGATATGGACGTAAAGAGAAATCAATGCGGGTGATTTGGCGATCGATATGTTACGGAGGTCCAAATTTGTTCAGAGGCCAGTAGCGGAGGATTGTTTTTGCAGAAATATCGAAAAAGGAAATGGGACCCCATGAGCGTGAATCGCTGGATGAGGTTCTATTGTCACCGAGAACAAAGTATTGGTCCTCTCCGAGAAACATGGGTTCCGTGTCTCCGGAAAAAGGAAGCGAGTCGTTCCATCCCTCGACAAAATAATCCTTATCGATAGTAACGGCATAATTCTTTTTGATGAGTGACGTTTCTGGTGTAAAGTCGGATGAGCCGGCCGGTTTGATATACGCCTTGAACTGCCGCATCATCACCACATCACCGGGAAGACCGATGATCCGTTTTACCGTATGACGGCTTATACGCCTGCCGCCAGGCGTATTGACGATACTCGCCCGCTGAAAGGTAAAAAAACGGATGAACGGCGCAATGCATTGGAGGAAGATATTATCGTTTGTGTAATAAGGGGGGATTATCACCACAACATCACCACGATGCGGTTTTTGAATGCCCGCGATCCGCTGCGGTATGAAGGGGATCGCAGGACCATAGAGGATCGGGCTCGAGAAAATTCTGTCTCCTTTTTGTAATGCGGGATGCATTGAAGAGGATTCGACGATACAGGAAGAGATGAAAAAGTGTGTGATAAAAAGATAAAAAACGATAAAAAGAAGAACGACCTTGATTATCCCCGAAACAACGGTATTCTTCTTTTTTCTTCGCCAGTAGACTTCGACGCCGTGAATATGTCTCATTACCTGATACCGCCAAACCGGTTCAGGGGCCAGAACCTGAAAAGGGATTTTCCCAGCACCTTTTTTTTCATGACCGGACCAAAAAAACGGGCATCACGCGAATCGTCCCGATTGTCTCCCATGGGAAAGATCGAGCCGGGAGGAATAAAACGGCCGATATGATTTTTTCTCCATTCACGTTTATTCACCGTATCATACGGACGAATTTCACTCTTTGTTCTGAACCGTACCATATCGACATAGGTGAAATCAAGATTTTTACTGGGACCCCAGACATTCTTTCCTTCGTTGTTCGTGCCAAGAAAAATCAAATCGTCGACTTTTTCTTTCGTTTCCTGCGAATACGGAATCGATTCCTCGTGAAAGACCGTCAATGGCGCGGCAAGTTCAAAAAGCGAGTAATCCCTTTCCGAATAGAATCGCTTGTTGAGGTTATAGTTCAACTTCATCTTTTCTTTAAGCGCATCCTCTTTGTACCACTCCTGTTCTCCTTCCGGCCGGATCTGGAGAAGTCCCTTTCGCATACGGAGCAAATCGCCCGGAACCCCCATGACACGTTTGATAAGAAAGTGTTTTGCGGGATTGCCGTATTCATCCCTGTCGAGATCGACAAGGGAAAAGGTCATCATGTAAACGATTCGGGTGATAATGTCGGTGAGTGTCCCTTTCGATTCGTATTCAGGACTTTCGAATATGGCGATTTCGGCCCGTTCGATTTTTTTCAGGCCGGGAAGTTTGAAAAGACCGGGGAGAAGCTCCGGGCCGTATGAAAGCTTGTCGACGAAGATCCGGTCCCCTTCCATCAACGTCGCGATCATGGAACCGGTCGGTATCTGATATGCCTGGAGAATGTACTGATTGATAAAAAAAACAATCACCACGGCGGAGAGAAATGCCTCGACCCAGTCCGCGACAACGTTCTTTCTCCGTAATTTCTCCCTTTTTATGAGTTTTCTTCTTTTTCTCCAGGTAAGAAACGCTTCCGTTTTCTTCCGGAGTACCGAAAGGAAGTTGTCCATGTGCTACTCCTGTTTTTTCAAGGAAATAATTAAAATACGGGATTCACTCATTCACGCCTCTTTTTGAGTCTAACATGTTTGCGGAATCATTGACAAGCAGTATATTCGTCTCTATAATACGTCATGGCAAAAGAAAAAGAACCATTACCTGATTTTTCCGATGTGACGGTGACACTCAAACCGATATTCGGCATCCGGCCGGAGACCTATCTTCCGGTCGTCTATGCCGGCATTCTCATTCTTCTGATTTTCGTGATCCTCATTCTTCCCGGTCTTGTATCACACGGATCGCTTGTCACCTTTTCTTCCGTTCCTTCAAAGGCGATAGTGTCGGTCGACGGAAAATATATCGGTTCGACACCGATCACCGTTTTTGTAAAGAGCGGCCCGCGTGAGATCGAGATACGCAAACCCTTCTATTCGACGCAAACGGTAAAGGAAAACATCGACGGCGGCGTATTCGGTACGCTTTTTTTCCCGCTTAAAACCGATTTGTCATTCAGCCTTTCCGTCGATGACGGCGCTGGACTCGCCGCCGCCGCCGCGATAGATTTTGCAGGGTTCGGGATGCTCAGGGAGTTTACCCTCGATTACCAGCTTCCACCGATTCTTACCGATGCCGCTGAGGCCGTCAAAACCGGTGATAATGAGGTAACAAACGACCTTGAAGCGATGCTTTTTAACGCTTTGCTGTTTGTCGATTCGGAATCCGAACTGCACCAGGCGCTGGCCGGAGCGGCGATGATCGAGACGGGCGGCAAGCCCATGAATCAGTATTCCTTTATTACATTGATTCGTAAAATCATACAACGTAAAGAAGCGCATGAATATTTCCCGTGCTGGCTTTCCCGCTGCCTGTCAAAGCGAAAATTCAAACCTCATCCCGACTCCGCATATACCTCGCTTTTCGATCAATTGACCGGTTCGACATGGTTTACATCGAATGTCGCCTCGCTTGCAGGCAGACTGAACGCTTTCAAAGAATCTCGGGGAAGCTCGCCCGGGCGCGCTGCAATATCCGCCGGCGGAATCGGGTTTATCGCTTTTTCCGGCGGGGATTATCTTGCGGGCAATACCGAACGGTTGGCATCCGGATTCGAAACGGATGCGGGTGACATTCCCCATGAGGCACACGCGAATCCTTTTTACATCTCCGAAGCCGAAATCACCAATGCCCAGTTCAAGCGATTTATCGATGAAAGGCCCGAATGGGCCCCGTCGAACAGGGATATCCTTGTCCGTGAAGAAAAGGCGACGGAGCACTATCTCGAACACTGGCAGGGTGGTTCTCCTTCCGGCCGCCTTGAGGATATCCCGGTGACACACGTGTCCTGGTATGCGGCGGCGGCTTACTGCGATTGGCTTTCAGATAAAATCGGGGGATCGCTCAGGGCACGGCTTCCCCTTGAAACCGAATGGGAATGGTGCGCGAAAAAATCGGAGCTCACCGGGACGGCGAGGGATTATTTTGAAGAGAATATTACGGCGACCGGGCCGCATTCTGCCGGACGCAGGGACTCATTGGGGTTGCGTGATCTCTTTGGCAATGTGTGGGAATGGTGCGGCGACTGGTTTTTCCCCGCGGGATATTTTTTTACAGAAAGGGACGAAACCGTCGGTGCCCAACCTTCCGATACACTTCAGGGAGTTGAAAAGGTCGTTCGCGGGGGATCGTGGGCGAACACGCGCAAAGAAAATATCTTTTCCTTTACACGGGGAGCCCAGCCGCCGTCATGGTGTACCGAATTTTGCGGTTTTCGTGTCGTGATATCGGAGCGGTAATGTATGCCTGAAAAATCGGGGCAATATAAAAATGTCGCGGTCAACCGCAAGGCCCGGTTCAACTACACAGTAGAAGACTCCCTCGAATGCGGCATCGAACTCAAGGGAACGGAAGTCAAATCCGTCAAGGCGGGAAAATTGTCCTATACCGATTCATACGCGAAGGTGGAAAACGACGAACTCTGGCTTGTGGGACTCCATATTTCACCGTACGATTTCGGTAACATACATAATCACGATCCCGACAGAATACGAAAACTCCTCGCCCATAAACAGGAAATCAAACGGCTGAAGCGGAAAATCATGGAAAAGGGCTTGACGCTCATCCCCTTGCGGTTTTATCTTGTAAAAGGACTCCTGAAAGTGGAAATAGGGATATGCAAAGGGAAAAAGACCTACGACAAACGGGAGGATATCAAGAAACGGGACTTAAAGCGTATCGTCGAACGTGAATATAAAATATAGAGGGGGTGTAACGGATTCGACTGGGGCTGTTTAACGCAAAGACAGCAGGTGGAGCGCCGGACTCCTTAACCCGGCACCATTGATAAGTGCCAACGATGCACAATTAATGGCTGCTTAATAAGCGGTCACGGGCTCCCGGGACGCTGTTCCGAGCCCCGGTAAAGCCTGTCACAAACCGGGACTTACCCGATAGCGGGTCCGCACGCTATCGGGGACATTAACGCGGAATAAGCCGGAATGCGGGGTGCTTCTTCCCTTTGTTCCGGACGAAAACAATAACAAGAAGCTACACCTGTAGACGTTTTTGTGTTTCACTTCAGGACGCGGGTTCGACTCCCGCCACCTCCATTTCAACAACAGGTTCCCTTGCGGAAAGAAGCAAGGGAATTTTTTTTAGCCCGATAGAATTCGACTCCCGCCACCTCCAAAACAATATAAACCGATAGTTTAAAAAACTGCTTGTTATTTTATACTGCGGGACCGGGATATCTTCAAAATTTAACGATTTTTAACAGGAGTAAAACAAGAAAACTAACGGATATTAATGCAGAAACGGTTATTCCGATAAAAAACAGTTTTTCTATTGCTCTGGTAGAAAAGGTTTTTAATGTTGAGTCACCCAGTGTATTGTATTTTTTAATCATCTCATCGATGTTTTTTACCATGGTGTGGTTGCCGGGACTGTCGGCGATGTAATGCTGGGCAAAAGGAAAACATATGACTTTGCAAAGTTCATCTTCCGCCAAACCGGGGAAAAGGGTATTTTTATTTATGAGAACATCATTAATCGGAATATCGATAGCCCGGTCGACTTCGGCCGGATCGAATATGACGGCAAAGGGAGCATGATCGCAATCGGCGATGTTTTTGCCGTATCCAATGGAAGTATTGCCCATCACCCAAATGCTTTGATCCAGCTTCCGCATTTTCCCATTATTTATTGTGCCTTTCAAAGAAAGCCGCCTGCCGGTCCTGTCTTCCTTTATGTCCAGAAATAGTTCTCCCCTGGAGTTTGTTGTAAAAAGGGCGTTTTTGCAATTCGGATCGACGACCCCTTTCGATGGCAGAGCAATGAGGGTATTGCTTAAAATATCGATAAAAATCCATGACGGCAATCCGGTTTTCTTATCTTCTGCAATCAGGTACGATTCAAGCCTCACACCCCAGAACGTGCTGGCGCGTGTACTTAAATTCCCTATCCCAAAGTAATATTCCGGCTCGTCATCGTCAAACAGTTTTGTCTTTTTCAGAACAAAACGGTCCGGCAGCAATGATTTTGCTTTATCAATATTCTTGAGCCTGAAAAAAAGAAACAAACTGTATGGTTCAATGACAAAACCGATATAGGGATATTTTTTTGACGTATGTCTCAATAATCGTTTAAAAACAAAAGAAGGCAGTATTTTTTTGAATGATTGAAAAAAATGCAGTTTTCCGACCGCTACCGGATTAATAAGCGCCTCGACACATTGAATAAATTTTTCATCATTTACTATTCTCATTTTGTTTCTCTCATATTTTTATAAAGATTGGAAACTCCAAATAATTTACTTTGAATCAATATATTTTGTCAAAATCAATGTACGAGAAAAAGGAATTTACAAAACATGTTTTTTTTATTAAATTTTGTAGATCATGAAAAGCATCAGAAACCCGTTTTTTTTATGTTTTGTCGGTTCGATACTGCTGAACTTGTCCGGCTGTAACCGGGTCATGCGGTGGCCTGATCCTCCGGTTATTACAGCACCGATCCCCCAGTCGGATTATTTACCTCCCGAATCAAAAAAAGCTTTAATCGATAACATTGCAGGACATTACGCACATTATGATATTGTATCGTATGAAGATAATTCGGGAAGAGAACCCTTGAGATCCTTTGTTATTACCTATGGCTTTACTGATTTTTTTGTCGAAAACGGGGAACTGTATGAAAAAGACACCTTTCTGCATGCGAAAAATAAATTGAACCAGAGCTCCGTCTCCTCACGATTGTCAGATAAAGCGACAAGAGCAATCGAAGCGCGGACAGCCAACGTGCAATTGTCGTATTCCGGCAACGCATGGCATGTATATCGGCACGCCACCCCCGCCCTCTTGGGTATTGAAGGCGATAGTACAAAATCCTTGCCGGAAATCAAGGATCCGGCACGTTTTACGGACCCGGATACCGACGGTCATCCGGGGGTAACGGTACATATAACGCTTTTTGGATGGTATAAAGCCCGGTTGTATATTATCAGAAGGGAAATTTTCGAATACAATATGGAAATTCTTGATAATAACACCATGTTTGGTACCGTCATTGACAACTCCGAGCAGCACATTATCGGTGCGACAATGAAGGAGTTGACGGAATCAACGAAAGCCCTGCAGCATCCGGATAAAAATATGAGTCTTATTTTACTCAAGCGCATTCGGGAAGAGATCGATACATGGGAGGAGTTGCAGGCGGTCCGGAATGAATTATTTCCCGCTGAACCCGATTTTAAGTAAAGCGCCATTATTTATTCTTTTTTAATCCCTTTAAAACAGCATCCGATGCTATTTTACCGGTCAAAATCGCCATCGGCACACCTCCCGGACTATATGTCCATTGTCCTGCCTGATATATATCGGGTACGGGCGTCAGAACAGCCTTTTTTGCCTGCAACATTTTATTCACCGCAGGGACCGGCCGTTCAAACGACCAACCGGTAAGAGCACCGTCACTTGCCCCTGCTATACGTTGAATGGAGAGAGGTGTATATGAAAAAGCTTTTATGATATTGTCACGCAGAAAAGGAAACACCGTATCATTGAGGACATTAATAATATTTTCCTGCATTTCTTTTTTAAATTCCTCGTACCAACCGTCAGTCTTGATCAGAAAACAGAGGTCATAGCTAAATAACAGGCTGACAATAATTCCTGATTTACCTGCGGGAGCAGCATCCTCGTCTTTTAAAACCGGAACCGAAATTTCGTAGGTCGTATAATAACAAAAATCCTTTAACCATTGTAAAAAAACGGAACGCGATATAGTGGGCCAGCCTTTCAGGATCTCCGGTAATCGATCATCGAGAATACCATTGAGCCCCCGCGACGACGGTGTATAGAAAAAATGGCCATGCGAAATACCGGCCAATTGCTCCGGTTCGACGCCGGTTTCAAGAAATAAGGTAAAGACTGAATCTCCTCCGCGTTTCGAATTAATTTTTTCAGCCTGTTTCAATACTCCGTTACGGACCTTAACCGGCAGGTTTTCGGTTTTCACTATGGCATAAAAGTATTTCAGGTCTGCCGCCCAGATCAGTTTTTTATAAAAATATATATTTCCATTGTGATCTTTTACCTTTTTCCCGTCGGGCCGTACCTCACGGACAGCAGTCTTGATTTTTATTTCCACACCAAACTGTCTGGCCTTTTTCTCGAGACAGGTAGCCAGCCGGCCGGTACCTCCTCTGGGATATTGATAATCCAGATACAGCGAAAAATAGCTTAACGCAAAAAATGCCGGTGTATTTTTAAAGAAGTGCTGGCATATGATGTCCCGAAGCGACCTGTTGCCGGTAATCGTATCGATAAAGTTCTCTACCGGTCCGTTCAGCAGATTAATTTTACGATAGGTAAAAATAAATTTAAAGAACCAGGGTAATAATACTTTGAGCGTATAGTGCAAGTCGGATACAATATTCTTGAAAAAGGGATTTTCGATACCGTAGAGTATATCCATATCTTTCATTATATTTTTAATGATGTTTATAATCTGCGCAATATTGTCTTTTTCTGCGGGATAAAAACATTCCAGAAGCTTTTTGTATCGGAAAATATCATCCCCGGTTTCTATCTTGATTATTTTATTTTCGATACCGATTGATACAAAGCTTCTCATCATTTCCATATTGATTCCAAGATCATGAAGCATGGGAGAAATTATTCCGGCATCCTCAAGCGCGCGGAGCCCGGCGTCAAAAAGGAATCCGTCTCTTTTAAAGGAATTGACCAATCCGCCGCAATATTCATTTTTCTCCAAGACGAGCACTTTTTTGCCCGCCCGGCCGGCATATGCAGCAGCAGTGAGCCCGGCCATACCTGCACCGCAAATAATGACATCGTAAACCGTTTTTTCAGACAAAATGGGCCAGCTCCTTAACGGTTTTCCAGATCTTATCCGCAGCTTCCCTGTCTCGCGCGGGTGGAGCAGGCTCCTCAACAGTCGTGAGATTGAAAAACTTGCCGTTTATCTCAGACACCTTGCCTGATACTCCAAGATAATACAGTGCTTCTGCCGATATGCGTGCGGATCTGAAACCCCGTTCCAATATATTTTTTTTATACCATGTATAAAATTTTCCGTTATCTTTACCTGTTGAGGTTTTAACCGCTCCCGGGTGCATTGCGTTAACAGTGACTCCGGAACCTTCAAATTCTTCAGCAAAAATCAACAAACACAACAACTGTGCGAGTTTGGCCGATCCGTATGCGGAAAGACCGGAGTAAGTCCTTTTTGTAAAATCAAGGTCGTCGACGCGTAATCCCCATGGACAAAAACGATGGCCTTCGGAATTGACATAAAGAATACGTCCTTTTTTTTGACGTATGAATTTTTCCTTAAGCAGATATGTCAAAATGAACGCCGACATAAAATTCACGGCAAAGACTAATTCCAGACCTTCTCGTGTAATGCGTCGTCTGGTCATATAAATTCCCGCGTTCAGTATCATTACGTCAATCGGCCGGACAATGTTGGCGAGTTCAGTGCCGATTTTTTTGGTTTCCGTCATCGAAGATAAATCCGCTATTATATACGAGCATTCAATATCGTAATTTTCTTTCAATTCGTTACACACCTGTTCGGATTTTTCCCGGTTCCGGTTTATACAGAGAAGGTCGGCGCCCATGGCTGCATATTTTCTTGCGGTATACAATCCAATACCCGACGTCGATCCGGTAATGACAACGAGTTTCTTATCAAACCTGGTCTTGCATTCTTCGGGATCACGTTTATTGTTTTTAATCATTGCTGAGATATTGGAAAGTCTGTATTGATTGAAATATCTGGAAATTCCGCGTACCGGTGCCATCATTTAACCAAACATTTTCCTTATAAATTTTCTGTACTGTTTTCCGAACACGGGGATATTGTCGAAAATATCACCCCATAAATCATAATAGTCCCTTTGTTCGACGATTTTCCCTTTTTCGGATAATGTTATACGGCTTGAGCCGTAAATGGAAGATGTGGGTGATTTTTTGAAACTCAATCTCATTTCCCATTCGATAAAAATGATGTTTTTTCCCATCATCTGGTTATGTATATGAAACTCAAGTTTTCGGGAACGCTTTGTCAGGCGTTCCGTCATTTTCTTGAATTCTCCGATACCCCGGATTTCCTGGATCGAATCACGGAAATAAATATGCTCATCGTAATACGGGAGAATATGGGACCAGTCGGGTTTGCCGCCCGCATCATAAATGCTTGTCCACAACTTTTTGAATTGTTCCAGGTTGACAATTGTATTTTCCATGATTTATAAGTATATTGATTAAATAAAATTGTGTCTATTTACATTAAAATTTTAATCGGTAAAATAAGCAGCCAAAACCGATAACAACAGGGATAAACGGGAGCATATTATCCGTTTTTCATCGAGAAATCCTTCATAACCCATGTATAATGACTATTGCGATTACCAAAGGGAGTACCACAAAAAATAACCATATAATGTTCACACAATTGTCACAATTCATGCACGTTGACATGTTACTATGAAAAATCAAAAGCACAGACCTGTTAAGGCGTTTTTCTGTAGAGTTACGGAATATCGATCTAAATTATAAAATTTGTGCATTTTAAAGAGGACGGGTGAATTGTCTCTCATACAGGATCGTCGTGAGGTACGATGTACCCGCCAAAGCATAGTATATATATGTTAAAGATACCGGTCTGCACGTGGAGTTTAATAGTAACCTGGTATAAAAAAGGAGGGTTTATGATTATACAACGGTTAAAAAAAATGAAGGTGATGTTCTTTTTTGCGTTACTGGCTTCCGTTATTTTCCCTGCGGCATTATGGGGACAAAGCCTTGGCGATGTCAATGCGAGCGGTTCCATCGATATCGTGGACGCGTTATTGACGGCCCAGTATTATGTGGGGCTTAATCCCGCGAACTTCCAGTCCGCTTACGCGGATGTGGATGGAAACGGTTCGATTTCCATCGTCGATGCCCTTTTGATCGCCCAGTATTACGTGGGACTTATTACGGAGTTTCCCGCGGGTTCGGTCCAGACGCCCGAACCGACACCGGGAATCACGCAGGAACCCGGTGCGGAAACACTTATCCAGCTGAACGGATCCTCGATTACCGTCAATGGCGGCGGTACCGTGGTGAACGGCAGGAATGTGACCATTACATCGGGGGGTACCTACACCATAAGCGGAACGCTCAATGACGGGCGGATTATCGTCGATTCACAGGATGAATTGCTCGTCACCCTTAATTTGAACGGTATCAATATCAGCAGTTCAGTCAATTCACCCTTGAGTATCATGAACGCCGAAGATACGGAGATCGTTCTGGTTGAAAACACGCAAAATTACATAACTGATCCGTCGAATTACGTATTCGACAACCCCGACGACGATGAACCGAACGCAGCGCTTTTTTCAAAGGACGACCTTACCATCTCCGGTGACGGGTCGTTGACCGTCGACGCAAATTACAATGACGGTATCGCGTGTAAAGACGATCTGAATATCAAGGATTGCACGATAACGGTCACCTCCGTCGATGACGGGATCAGGGGTAAAAATTCCCTTGAAATAAAAAGCGGCGCGAATATCACCGTTACCTCGCAAGGCGATTGTCTGAAATCCGATGATGAAGAAGACGGATTGATCGAGATTAAAAAATGCACCCTGAACCTGACGTCCTCGGGGGCGGACGGGATGGAGGCGGAAATCGCCGTGACGATTACCCATGAAGAGTCCAATGTCAGAGTCACTGCGGGGGGCGGAAGCAACACAAGGCCGAACGATTCGGTTTCAACCAAGGGAATCAAGGGGGTCCTCAACGTTCTTGTCGAAGCGGGCTATGTCAATGTCAATTCATCCGACGATGCGATCCACTCGAACGACACGATAACGATCAGCGGGGGGACACTCGACATTGCCACGGGAGACGACGGCGTTCATGCCGATCTGGTCCTGGACGTGAACGGCGGTGCAATTAATATCACAAAATCGTATGAGGGGCTTGAAAGCAAGGTGGTAAACTTGAACGGCGGCGATATCCGTGTCGTTGCCGATGATGACGGCATTAATGCGGCGGACACGGAAGGCGGAGAAGGCGGGATGGGTATGTTCGAGCCCGGTGACTACTACATAAATATCAACGGCGGCTACATTTACGTGAATATTACCGATGTGACGCCTCAGGGCAGCACCGGCGGTGACGGCCTCGATAGTAACGGATATATCACGATGACGAACGGGACTGTTGTCGTCCATGGAAACAGCAATAATGTCGACAGCGCCCTCGATTATAACGGCACGTTTACAATGAACGGCGGTTTGATTGTCGGATCGGGTACTTCCAGCATGGCCATGGCCCCGGGGGGGAATTCCTCTGCTCAGAATGCGCTGCTTTATAATTTCACCACGCAGCAGTCGAACAGCCTCGTGAATATTCAAACCTCAAGCGGCAGCAGCATCCTCACCTTCGCGCCCAACAAGCAATACGCGTCGATCGCCTTTTCATCCCCGAATCTTACTAACGGCACCACCTACAACATCTACTTCGGCGGGAGTTGTTCCGGAACAGCGAAGGACGGCCTGTATCAGAACGGAAGCTATTCCCCGGGCAGTCAATCGACGAGTTTTACGGTAAACGGCAGGGTAACGACGATCGGAGGCGGCGGCGGTTTTCCTCCGGGCGGCTTCTAATCATTTCGATACGTTTTAAAAACCGGTCATTGGTTTCGACCTCAACCGGCCTTTATTGTCTTGCAATAAGGGCCGGTTTTTTTTCGGTAGACCTCCTTCGTGTTAATCTCTTTTCTTATTTGCGAAAACAAACAGTCATAGAGCCAAGTCTCCGCACTCCCTTCTTCCAGCCGGCACTCACCTGCCCCTCCCCGCCGTCTCCGTCCCCTGTAACTGACCTACAGTTTGATCGTGAATCGGAAAGGAATCGTTTGCGTCTCCCGCAGCCACGGAAGTGTGCGTCCTGTCACATTTTTACTTGATCCGCAATGTTGCGTTTCCTATACTTAATATACAGGAGGATACATGAGAAAGATTATTTTATCCGCTCTTATCGTTGCGATAGGAGGTCTTTTATTCGATTGCGAGACATACCAGGTCACGGTCGATGTGCCGGAACATGTCAACCTGCCGAAAAACGTTCAGTTTTTGTCGCAATCCTGCGATGCCGATTCGCTGTATCAGACCGTGATCGATCTTGCCAACAATGAACTCGTGGTGCTGCAGTACGCGAATGGAATTCTCCAAACCGTGTACCGGACGGGAATCATTGTCGATCCTAAAATCCACCGGATGGTAAAAGGGAAGGACGCGCCGTTTGAAGACGACTCGTTCCGGGATACGGACGACGATACGGATATCGCGACAACGAACACGAATCCTCCCGTAATACCCGGGCCTGTATTCTGACGCCGGGGCAACAGCTATATCCATATGTGTTGTTTCCTTCAATCGTCTGCCGGGCAGACGGATCATGTTATTGACATCGAAACGCTAATACCCTAATACTATCGATATGGAAAGGAAGTGTGCCGTTTATGGAAATAAAAGAGGATATCAGGGCATTGTCAAAAAAGATCGGTAAAAAGAATTTGATTATGGGTTTTGTTCTATTTTTGCTGGGGACCGCAATAACTGCTGCGACTTTTATCACGGCTTATAAAACCGGAGGAACGCTCTATCTCCTCTATGGTGCGATCGGATTCGGATTTATTCAGATTATTCGAGGATTCAGGCAATGGCGATTGAATGATTATTCCCTTATCTATGCTTTGAATAAAAAGCACTACGGGGCGGAAGAACCTGAAAAAACATGGAAGTGCCCGAAATGCGGCAATGTGAATCCCAATACGACATTTTTCTGCCAACATTGTTCTTATGAACTGCAATAGCCGAAAATCGTTACGAAAATTGAAATATCCCTTGACATTATATAACAATATATTTATATTATTATATATGAATACTTTAAACGATATGTCAGCCAGAGAGGTGTCGGCACTATCCGATTTTTTCAAGGCGCTCGGAGATCCGACGCGCTTGAAGATCATTTCGATTCTCGCTGCTTCGGGCATGCTTTGTGTCAACGGCATCGCGATACGCATGAAGATAACCCAGCCGGCCGTGTCGCAGCACCTGAAGATTTTGAAACATGCGGGAATACTTGAGGCGGATAAGGAAGGTGTTTATGTTCATTACCGGATCGATAGAAATGCGATTGAAAAAATGCTCGATATGATAAAAAAGGTTTGCGGAAACGATACGGACGCCTGTAAATGTGATGAATGTCCATGAATATTTTTTTGGTATATATATTAGTATATGCTAATTTAGTTATATTAAATTTTTATAATGGAGGTATCGGAATGAACCGTATAAAATGTGTCGCCGTGAAGGTGAATACGGATTCGGGGATATGCCCCGGCATCGCGCAGACAAAACAGGGAGAGACCTTTATTATCGGCGCGCGCACGCCCGCATCGACGGGGATGTGCTGCCAGGCATTTACGTCGCTCGCCCCGATGAAACTCGCCTTTATGCTGACCAAGAAAATGTCATGGGAAGAGAATGATTATTTCGATATTACATGCCCCCACGGCAAGGTGACCTATAGAATTTCACGTATGAGTGAATCGGAAGAATGAGCGAAGCGGAAACCGGACCTGCGAATACCGGTTTGAATAACCAGGCCCCCTGCAATGGCTTCTCTAATAAACCGGTTTATTTACTTTACATGAGAGGCCTTCTGTGATATGATATCCGTGTATCATCAGGGTATATTCAATAAAAAAATGAAACAAGGAGAAATATATGAATCAAAAAAAACGTATCAGGACAATGTTGCTTATCGTCTGCTTCTTTCTTTTCTCGATAACGATGATTTCCGCTGCGCCGACGCGGATTATGCCCCTCGGGGATTCGATTACCGGTTCACCCGGGTGCTGGCGCGCCAGATTGTGGCAGGAGCTTCAGAATAACGGCTACACCGACATCGACTTTGTCGGGACACTCCCCCCGCAGGGGTGCGGAATCGAACACGACGGCGATAATGAAGGACACGGCGGGGCGCTTGCCACCAATGTGGCGGACCAGAACCAGCTTGTGGGCTGGCTTTCGTCGACAAACCCCGATATCGTTCTCATGCATTTCGGGACAAACGACTGCTGGAGTGCGCGTGACAATTCGGTCATACTGGCAGCATTCGGCAAAATGGTGGACCAGATGAGATCGAATAATCCGAATATGAAAATCCTCGTTGCAAAAATTATCCCCATGGATCCGTCGAGATCCTGTTCCGATTGCGACCAGCGGGTGATTACCCTGAACAATTCGCTTCCCGGCTGGGCAAGCGGGAAGTCGACCTCGCAATCACCGATCACGATCGTCGACCAGTGGACGGGATTTTCGGTGACCGCCGACACCTATGACGGCGTTCATCCGAACGATTCCGGTGACCGGAAAATAGCCGATAAATGGTACGCGGCGCTGAGTCAGATTCTTTCGGGAAGCAGCCCGACCAATCCCCCGGCACAGACAAACCCGCCGTCGGTAACGAATCCCCCATCCGTCACCCTCGGGGACGTGAACTCGAGCGGGAGTATCGATATCGTGGATGCACTCATGGTCGCACAGTACTCCGTCGGTCTCAATCCCTCCAATTTTAATCCGGCTGCCGCGGATGTCACCCGCGACGGTAACGTCAATATCGTCGACGCCCTGCGGATTGCCCAGTGTTATGTGGGTATTGTTTCATGCGATTTCTGACCGGTTGTCGGCAGGATAATCATTAAGCCGGTTATCGATATTTTTTACTACCGGCTTGAAATGACACTGATATACGTATAAAAATAGAGGGGTGCCGTTGCATAACGGGCACCCTTTTTTTATAATTTACTTTTTCTAAAAAGCATTGTGACCGGTTACTCTTTTCTTCTTGAACATCGAATAAAAATAAAGTAAAATGAACGGGCGTCGGTAAAGGAGGAGCGGGTATATGAAAAGTTTTTTCAGGATCGATGAGTTCAAGGAGACAATTCCCGAAAAAGTGTTTTTACAGTTGCGGTACCTGATTCATGAATCGTCGCTGCCCGACACGGAAGCCTCGCTTTTGAAAATCGTCGAGGCATGGCTTACCAAACGCGGGCTGTTCGATAAACTTCTCGACCGATACAACCTTAAAAAGGTTCATTCCGTTTCATGCGATAATCCATCGGCATGTATCGGTATCACCCTCTCAGGTTCGATTATCGCCCTCGGACCGCTTTCGGAAGACGGCCGGTACTTCTCCTATTCGAGTATCAGTCTGAGGACCGATGTGCCGCCCGCCGTTACCGCGGAAAATGTGCTGTGCGCCGAAGAGATTCTCGTGAACAAGGCGGTGTCGTTTGCGAGGGGTCCCGTCAGAAAAACATCGCCCGTCATGGATATCGGCGTCATCGATGGATCGGTAAGTCCCGTCGATCAGCTTGCGATCGTCAAAAAAATGAATGAGGCGCTGCGTGGTGGTTTTATCGGCATCAATAAATCGATGGTGGATTCCGAACACTCGAACAAGGACCTCCTCCGGAATAAAAACGATCTTTTCAACAAATGGATCATCATCGAGTGGTTTTTAATCGGCGGACTTGAAAAGCATATTTTTCTGGCTCGGGCGAAGCTTTTGTGGCTTGAATTGTTTACCGGTGTGTTTGAAGCGATTCCCGACAATGGGGAACGTGACAGTAGGTTTCTCGATTTTACCAACCGGGCTTTTGGGCATTTTATCGACGAATATAAATGGTATGAATCCGAACGGAAAAACTTCGATATCGGGTTAATGAAGGCGCTCGAAGAAATTCCCGCCTATGATACATATAAGAAATTCGTGCGTGACTACGTGGCGTCACTCCCATAACCGGATATCTCGATCCCTGAACGCCGGGATGTTCGCCGTTACCGAGATTCTTGCCCCGAAACCATAATTGCGCTATACTTATATCCCTATGAAAAAAAAGAAAGAACAGTCACGCTCGCTTGTCATTCCCTGCATCACCGTATGTCTTTCGAGTGCCTGTATCATGATCATGGAAATTGTCGCCGGCAGGCTCCTCGCCCGATACCTCGGTGCGACATTATATGTTTGGACCTCGGTAATCGGCGTTGTTTTGGGGGGTATTACCTTGGGCAATTATATAGGCGGACGGCTTGCGGATAAATACCCGCCCCAAAAGACGCTTGCCGTTCTTTTCGCTTTTTCATCCGCGGCCTGTGTTCTCATTATCGCGGCCAACGCGGGAATCGGGGCATGGCGGTGGCTCTGGCAATTTCCATGGCCGTTACGTGTTTTTCTCCATGTCGCAGGCGTTTTTTTCATTCCGTCCGCTCTGCTTGGAACAATCAGCCCGGTTGTCGCTAAAACGGCCCTGGATCGGGGACATCCGAAAGGGAGAACCCTCGGGATTGTCTATGCCTGGAGTGCCGGTGGGAGTATTATCGGGACCTTCCTCGCCGGATTTTTCCTTATTTCCTGGCTGGGGACGCATACCATTGTCTGGATGACCGGCGGCGTGCTTCTTGCAGCCGGCATTTTATACTGGTACAAGTTCTGGGGTTTATACGTCTGGGCCGGTGTTTTTTTCATTTTTTTATTTTTCGGTAATACGGGGAGTTCATGGGCCGCTGCCGGGATTTTTCTTTCCCTGCGTGAGGTAAAAAACGACAACATTCTTTACGAGGATGAAAGCGATTATTGTTATATCGCGGTCGAACGGATTTCGGAAAATCCGGATATCCGTACGTTTACACAGGATGATTTAAAAACACACAGTAAAATCAATATGGATGCTCCGGATGATCTTCAATTTGTTTACACGAAAATTTTCGCCGCCGCAGCGAGCATGGTTTCAAACAGCCGCACTCCCCTTTCCTTTCTCTCGATCGGCGGCGGCGGGTATGTCTTTCCCCGCTATCTGGCTGCCCGTTATCCCGGCTCGCGAATCGATGTCGTTGAAATCGATCCGGCGGTAACGAAGGCAGCGAAAACCGCGTTCGGCTTTTCGGAAGGATCCGGTATCGCGACCGTCACCATGGACGCCCGTCATTATATAAATGCCCTGTTAGAAGGAGCAGTATTAGCCAATACCCATGTAAGCTATGATGTCGTATTCGGCGATGCTTTCGGCGCTTCTTTTATTCCTTTTCAACTCGTCACCAAAGAATGTAACGATGCTTTAGCGGATATTCTTTCGCCACAAGGCCTTTATGTCGTAAATATTCCCGATGTTTATCCGAAAGGAAGGCTTTTGGGAAGTTACGTTCACACAATGCGGCAGACGTTCCCGTATGTATATGTCGTATCGGAATACAAAACTTATTTTACCGGCCGAAATTTTGTCGTTATCGGAAGCGGACAAAAACTCGACATTATTCGTCTGAAAACCGATCAGGAACTCGATGATGTCGATCTCTGGATACTGGCTAACGACGAGATCGCGCGTACCAGATACGGTAATCTTATCCTGACGGATGATTATGCACCGGTCGATATGCTTGAGGGCCCCTTTTTTATGGTTCGTTCGCGGACCGCGGCAGCGGGTGAAATGATCCGTAAGGCCGATCGATTAAAGGAAACCGGCAATATCACCTCCTCCATTGCGGCATTAAATGCGGCAATCAGCAGGTGCCCCGAATTATCGATACCGATATACGACCGGATCGGCGAAATCTATGCGGAAATCGAAGAATGGGACGGAGTCGTCCGGGCTGGAAAATCGGCGATCGCCTATAATGAACAAGCCGATGTGCACATCGATGTCTCCGATATCCATTACAATATCGGAGTGATACTTTTCAATGAGGGAAACTACCGGGAAAGTTTCGACCATTTGAAAAAGGCGATCGCGGGATATAATATCCTGATGGAAAAAAATCCCGGTTCGATCGATCTTCTTTCAAAACTCGGGAATGCCCTTGCGTATACGGGAGATTATGGGGCCGCAGCTGTAATGTTTTCGAGGGCGAAGACAATCGATGCGTATGATCCGGATATCCGGCTTTTACTTGTTTCGGTGTATATCGAACAGGGAAAGCTTCGGGAAGCGGAAAATGAACTCGAAAACGCAATCGGGTTTTTCGAGAAAGCAAAAATGGAAGAGGGGGTCCGGCGTATAAAGGAATACCGCACGAATCTCTCCGGACTTACTCGGTAATCATGCGATGTTCTATTGAAATTACCTGTCTGTTCAAAGTATATTGATATTCAAAAAAAATCAAATAAAATCCCCCCCTCTTCTCTCCTAATCCTTTCTGTTATAATGATTTAAATTAGGGAAAGTAACTTGACACAGAAGGTGTATGCGTGATATAACTCCATATACCTCACAGACAGAAGACATTAAGGAGGGGTTGAGGTGACAAACAAGTTCATGAGGAGAATCTTATGGCAAAAGTGCTAATAGTTGACGACGATCAGGGCTTTATCGATACAACAGGTGCATTTTTAAAAAAAGCCGGCTTCGAGGTTATAGGGGCGCAGACGAAAGAGGACGGACTTGCTGCGGCTTCGTCGGAAAAGCCTGATATAATCCTTTTGGATGTCACACTCAAAGCACCGGAAGACGGTATTCTCCTTGGCAAAGAATTGTTTTCAAAGGGAAACACGACGCCGATCATTCTCCTCGAAAATGTCGCTGTCGCGGCGACATTTTCGAACGATACTTCCGGTATGGCGATCGAGGCGTATGCCGCAAAACCGCTTGATGCGGACAAAATCGTTAATAAAATTAACGCGATTCTCAACCGCTGATATCATCGAATGCTTTATTTTCCTGCTTACCATATATTCCGTATGGAAAAAGAGTAATGTTCCGTAAGATTTATTCATCTGATCCCTTCAAAGTATGTCATTGCGGGTATAAATGATCTGATCATAAATGCTCTGCTGATCGATGGAACAATCGATTATTCGCTTCACATCACCAAATAGCCATTGCCGATCCATCAAAGGCGCTTGAAGATGATACTATTGTTCAGCCATCTGCCGTCGCTCAGGGGATACCCAGCTTTTTCTTTAGCCGGTTGTTGTAATTATTTTCATAAAGCCATGGGGTGATGAATCCCGAAAGGGCGGCAAAGCCCCCGTTTAGCATGAGTGCCAGTCTCCACGGCTCTGGGCCGGTAGTTTCGGTCGGAGTATCGTTATTTATATCGATCATGGCAGCCACGATCATGATAAGAAAAGAACCGCCCTGGTACAGGGCCCAGAGATGATCTCCCTGGAGGGCGCTTCCCAGACCCGGGATAATATTCCCCAGACAAAAAAGCCACGCGTTGTTTTTCTTGACTTCTTTATAAATATACATTCTGCTCGTTATCCCGATGGAATATAAATCCATTTCCGATATATCCTTTTTAACCATTTGAGAGAGCGTGAGATGCGATAATTCATTGATTATTTTCACGACAGCCTCATCCTGTTTATCCGCCGGATTCTCGAACTGGCCCGTTTTCAGCAGAAAGGTATAAATGATATTATCCGTTTTCTCGATAATTTCACTTATCGAGGCGTATTGTTCGGAAAATGAACTGATGGTTATACCGGTTTCAACGTCGATCTGTTTGAGGTTGAGAATATATATTTCCTCTATTTTATTGAGGTTTCCCACGATAATCTTGTCCGCCGAAAGTAGTTTGCCGAGCTGGATCTGACATGATTCATCCGAACATTCACTCAAAGAGAACTCTATTTCATCGAGGAGTACGTTCCGTTGTTTTCTGTCAATGACGGTGAACATAGCGGAATTTATAATTTTCGTCGTAATGAAATCCTCGATAATGGTTCTTTCCGTCTTGGATAGGTTCTCACTCTCGAGTTCCAAAACGGTAATGATGTATTTCACGGACATGGTCTCTTCACATAAAGCAAACGCACTTATGAAACAAAGGACTATAATCATCACTATGAAATTTTGTCTGTGTATCATACATGTATTTTAAAAACCCGAAGTAGATTTGTCAAATGATTATTCCCCTATTCCCATTCGACCGTCGCCGGGGGTTTGCCCGTCACGTCATAAAGAACCAGATCGATTTCCGGGAAAGCGCTTTCGATTTCCTTTACCGCTGCGTTTATGACATCGGACGGGATATCACGATCGATGACGGCTGAACGGCCCGTCATATAATCGTTGGTCACGAATGCTCTTATGGCAGCCGAAAACGGTTTCTTAACACCTGCCGGAAGAAGGACGGCGAATACCTGGCTTATTGGTTCCCTTTCAAGATACTTCCGGACGATAATATCGATTTCACGCAAGAGATCGAGATTCTCCTTCGATAGATAGACCGGCCGGCACCTTATATCGGATGCCGAAACCTTCTTGTTGAGTGAAAACGCGACCCTGTTGATAAACTCGAGTTTATTGGGAATAATCGTACCGAGTCGATACAGCGTTCCCCAATCCGGTTTTTCGGTGTTTCCCGATAAAACGGCGAGATAGCGGTAGCTTCTGCAATCGCCCTGAACGCCCACGGTACGTAACGGGACGATACATCCCCCGGAAGACCACCCCTCCTCCCCGAGTAATCGAAAGAACCGGTCGTTTTCTTTATCACTAACGCCTTGTCCTTCATGTTCGTAACAGAGATAGCGGATGGCAAGACCCGGACCGGGAAACGGCTGCCGCCCGGCGATTGTTTCGCTTATACCGAGTCTCCTCGCCACTTCCCTCACCTCATCCTTGTGCCAGTCCCAGTTAGTCTCCACGACGAGTCCCTTTTCACGGGCTCGCCTGATAATCTGAACATCATTGTGATGGGTTTTGATTTTATGGGCATAACTCGAGACCATCGGGTTTCCGCTTTCGATAAGATCGGGACGGAGGGTCCCCTGCGCGATAAAGGTATCCGAGGGATCGAGACCGAGTTTTTCTATTTCCTTTTTCAATACTTCGATAAAAAGATGTCCGATTATGTTCCGCTTTATTTCAGGATCGGTAACCGTTTTAAGCGGTCCGTACGTTTTCCCTTCGATCTGTACAGGGGTGTCGAGAAATAGTTCATGCGCATCGACACGGTCGAGATGCCTCAATCCGAGACTGCTCAGGCTTCTGCAAATAAGATCACTTTCGTTCTTCCTCATAAAACCGTGGTCGATATGAATCCCGTAAACCTTCTCCGGCTTCAATGCCTTGACGAGAAGTGCCGCGCTGACTGCCGAATCGACACCGCCGCTTACCAGAACGAGCACCTTGTTCTTTCCCACCTGTTCCCTGATTTTTCCGATCGCCTGCCTGATACGGTCTTCAAGAATGTAATTGCCGCTTAATCCGCATATGGTATGAAGGAAATTACTCATCATTTCTTTTCCCGATGCCGTCAGATCGACTTCGGGATGAAACTGTACGCCGTAAATCGATAACCGGCTGTTATACATGGCGGCAATGACATGCTCCGAGGTGGCGCACGAAATAAAATCAGGCGCAAGGGTCAACACCGAATCGCCGTGACTCATCAGGACGGTTTGTTCTTTTTTTAGTCCGGAAAACAGGGGGCATGCCGTATCTACTTTGATCGTCGTCTGGCCGTATTCGTTTTTTATACCCGGTTTGACGACACCATGAAAATGATTGTTGATTAGGTGCATACCATAACAGATACCGAGGACGGGAATGCCGAGTCCGAATATACCTGCATCATACGAAAGGCTCGTATCGGACCAGACGCTTTCCGGTCCGCCTGAAATGATAATACCACGGTATGATCCAAGTTTTTCCGATTCCACATCAAGGGGGAAAATATCCGATTTGACCGAATGCTCTCGGACTTTTCTATCGATCACTTTAGTGTACTGGCCGCCGCAATCGAGTATTGCCACACTGTCTATGTTGTCCATAACGTTTCCTTGCTTTACAGCGCCTTATTTATTGATTCCATCTTGCTTCGATAGAAGTGCGCCAGGGTTATTGCTTTTTCAACGGCTTTGCCCCTGTACCTCTGTGTTTCTGAGAAAAATGTATGCGGATCGCTAATGCCCACATATGCCAGTTGAGATTTTATGATTTCCCATACATGTTCATCCGATTCGAGAAGTTCGACAAGCCGTTTCCCCTCTTTTTCACATGCCAATGTCAGCTTTCTGACAATCTCATGCGCATCCGGTTCACCGCCAAGTGAAAGGAGAATGTATACCGGTTCGGCGAGCGCCATTTCTCCCGCTTTCTCGAGGTTGTCTTTCATTATTTCCGGGTTAACGGACAGAGAAGATAACACTTTCAACAGCCTTTGCGCGGCAGCGGTAAAGCCCGCAATAAAATCCGCAATAAAACGGGCCGATGCCGAATTGGTCAGATCCCGTTGATGCTCCGAAATCTGATCCATAAAAAAGGTCATGACCCGGGGCGCGAACGCCTTCCACAAGCTTTTTATATGCTCGGAGTTCCAAGGGTTCCTTTTCTGCGGCATGGTCGACGAACCGACCTGGTCTTTTGTAAAAGCTTCCCTGATCTCCCCTATTTCCGAACGCTGAAGGTTTCTGAGATCATCCGCCAGATTCGCGACAATCCCGAAAGCGATATTCATTTCAAGAAGCAGGCGAAGAAGATATTCACTTTCGATAATTTGTGTGGCGTGTTCCGATGGTTTGAGACCGCATTCTTCTAAAACCCGTGATTCCAGGGTTTCCGGTTCTCCCGTGATCAAACTTGTCGCATTATAGGCGCCGACCGCCCCCGACAGCTTTCCCCGAAGATCATTTGAAAGGGAAAACATCTTCTCTATTGATTTTCCCAGCCGTGACACAAACGAGGAAAGTGCGAATCCAAAGGTAATCGGGACCGCATACTGACCGTGGGTACGACCTATCTGCGGTGTTTCGGCATTTTTTTCCGTAAGTCCGATAAGCGTTTCCTCGACTCTGACCAGAAGCGGAAGGACCACTTTTCTGAGGGTATCCCTGATCCTCATCGAGTGAGCTGTATCGAGAATATCCTGTGAGGTCGCTCCCAAATGTACCAGGTGCCTTACTTTTTCAGGTACTTTATTCTTTATCACATTGACAAGCGCCCTGATATTATGATGGGTCCGTGCCTCTTCGTCATAGACCTCCTGCGGATCGATTTTTTTGACGATATCCCCTATTTCTTCGGCAAGCCGCGGTTTATCATTCAATCCGTTATCGAGGTTGATCAGGGCCTTGAGAAGGGCGCATTCGACAAAGATGCAATACCGGATCCCCGCTTCCTCACTCAGGTAGCGTGACAGTTCGTCAAATGCCGTTTTCTCTGAAAGAGAATACCGGTGATCGAGCGGTGAGATATTCAGAAAAATGTTACGTGTTTCCATGTGAATATAAAACAAAAAAGAACGGGTTTTGTCAAAGCCTTTTTTATCATCATTCACTTTATCCCGCTTCTTCCAAAAAAGTGATTGTATATCCATACGACAATCATTTATACTGATGTATGATTTCGTTTTGTTCGATACCAACGATATAGTGGAAAGCATATGGCAATAAAGCCGATCGACCAGTTATTCAAGGACGCCCTCGAAGCCGGACGAAAGCGGGATTACAATACCGCCGTTGCCGTACTCACTGAGATTATCACCAACTATGACTACCCCCCGAAAGTCCTCCTTTATCTCGGCAGAAGTTATCATGCCCTGGGCGATTTCAACAGGGCGATAGCGGTATACGAGTTTTTCCTGAAAGTGAATCCCGATTCACTGAGCGGGCATTTCTTCTTGGGGAGAACCTACCTCGCACTCGGTCTTTTCAAACGAGCCGTCCAGTACCTCAAACCCGTTTTGGATATCAAGAATTCGCCGTACTATTTCCCCGCACTCAGTTTTATCGGACTGGCGTTTCTCAAAGCGCGTAAACCTGAAATCGCGGTCACTTATTTTGAGGATGCCCTTAAATACGATCCTCAAAACCGTAATATTATGAACGGTTACCTCAATGCCCTCCTTATAAAGGCGATCAAACTTTTTCAGCGTAATGCATTACACGATGCCGCCGAAATATTCGAATATCTCATCAAGCATAAACAGGGCAATATTCTTCCTCACATCTATCTCGCACGAATTTACCGTTTTCTGGGCGATAACAAACAGGCGCTGTATCACTACGATATCGCGTCCAGGATGTCTCCGGATGATGAGTTTCTCAAACTCCAAAAAGCCGTCACGCTGCTGAAAATCGGCAACAGATCGGATGCGCAGAAAGAAATGGCGAACTTTCAGCTTCATTTCGATCAAGGTAACGTTCTGACGAATGATCCCCATCGGCTTCTCCGGTTTATCACTATGAGTCATTTTAAAAAAGGAGAGTTCCGGAAAGCGATTGATTACGGGAAGGAAATCCTCAAGGAAAATTACGGTGACATCGAAATTCACGCGGTGATTGCAGAAAGCTATAAAAAACTAGGAGACCTTGGCAAAGCGAAAAACCATTACCTTCGCGCCATCGAACGCGAAAAAAACAAAAGTGAATTATACTACGGACTCGCCTCGATTCTATGGGAACTCGAAGAACATGAAGAACTGCTGCATATCATTAAAAGAATACAGCGGATCAATCCCGAAGACAGGATCGCTTCCTATTTCTATGCACTATGCCTTTCGGAAATCGGCGAGAATTCCCAGGATATTCTGAAGCTTCTTCAGGATCAAATACGGATTCATGGTCCCGATATCAATCTCATGAAGGCTTTGAGTATGGCCTACCTCGAAGTTGATCTTCCCGATCTTGCCGAAAGCTGGCTTCTTCGCATTCTGAAATTGGAACCGGAAGATAAATTGGCCTTGGAATTACTCATCGATGTCTATCAACGTCTCAATGAGAACAAAAAAGCAAAAAAGGCATTCGCCGCTTATTGTAAGGTCTTTCCCGATGACATCGAAACGAGAAAAGAATATGTAAAACTGCTGTTAAAATTGAACAACAATGGAATGGCGATCAAGGAACTTCTATGCCTCATCCCGCTTGTAAAAAACAATGAAGGCTTGAAAAAAACTCTCGGCAATTGTTATATAAAAATGGAGAAATTCGAGGAAGCGACCCTTCTCTTTCGTGAGCTACTTCGCGGGAAACCCGACTCACTCGAATATCTCAGAGCCCTTATTTTTTGTCTTGAAAACACAAACAGGCGTAAATACGCAATCGAGCTTCTTAAAAAGGCGCTGCGTTTTTTTAAGGATAACACGAATATACATCTCATACTCGGGGTCCTTTACGGCAGAAACAAGGATTATGAACCTGCAATTGCCTCATTCCGCGAGGTCATCGCGAAATACCCCAAACACTGGCAGGCGTATAAAAATCTAGGGACGATATATCGGAAGATGGGTAACAGGGCGTTTGCGGAAAAATTCTTCAGACGCGCTGAAGAATACAGGAACAATAATTGAGGTCGCTTTGTATTCTTGGTTGTGTTGCCTTTTTTTACCGAAAGTGACGAATGTTTTAGGAACTTGAAAGAAAATAAGTAAAAAATTATAATTCTTTAGTGGACGAAAAGGAGAGATAACCGGTGAGTATCAAGGCGAGTGATCTTTTTCAGGCATATAGTGAAAACAATATTCCGGCCGAAAAAGGAACAATTATCATCGTTCAGGTGAACTCATTTACGCATTATTCCCGCATTCAGATCATCTCTTATTATAATGCGACAAACATATACCACTCTGAAAAAGGACTTACGTTCATGGCACACGCTAAAAAGATATTCATCCTTGTCGAACCGGAAACATACGAACACAAAACACGTGAACCCGTTTCACGGGATGATCATGAACGAATACCGCATCGTTTTGACGAATTGACCGCAATAAAGGCAAAAACGAACGCGCGCATAATGATCAGCTCCAAACCCGTCCTCGAATATTCATCTTTTTCTATCAATAGATCGAACGGGGAAGATTGTGCCTTTATCTTTTTCGATACCGATAATATCTCGTTTGTATTGCGGCAGTTTATCGAAAAAACACTCATCCATGAATCACTTATCCCGTCTGATGATGCTCAAAGAGCGGTCCAGGCTATCCAACCGTTACTCGAAGACTGCAGGGAATGGAACTATTAGCGGCAGGTTGATGAGCATACCCGACCAAAACGTTCGCTTCCGAAAAAAAAGGCCGTCTTTAATTAAACGGCCTTATGATGACAGTGATTTCGTGTTGCTATCCACGTTCCTTTTCAATATTAAGCTGAGCGACGGCAAGACTGGCTACCGGGACGGAATAGGCGGAACACGATACATAACTCAGACCTGTCTCCATACAGAACCTGATATTTTCCGGAATCGCGCCGTGCTCGCCGCAAAGTCCCAGTTTGAGATTCGGCCGCGTCATCTTGCCTCGTTTTGCCGCCGTACTGACGAGTTCCTTTACGCTTCTGTTCAGCATCTGGAATGGATTTCCGTCCAGGATGTCGAACAGGGTATAGTCGGGCATAAACGTATTGAAATCGTCTCGTGAAAGACCGATCGTCGTCTGCGTAAGGTCGTTCGTCCCGAAAGAAAAGAACTCGGCATAGCGGGCGATTTCATCTGCACTCAGGGCGGCGCACGGAAGCTCGATCATCGTCCCGATTTTATAATCGATCGGGCGGGCGTCCATGTTTTTTCTCACCTCTTTTTCGATATCGATAAGGCCCTTGATGGACTGTCCCTCGATATTCTTGCCGTACATAATAATCTTCAATTCCCTCTCGTTCATGATTAGCGGAACCATAATTTCAGGTTCGACCTTGATTTTTTCTTTCTGGAGTTTGTATACCGCCTCGAAAATGGCCGTGACCTGCATTTCATATATTTCGGGATATGAAATCGCGATTCGGCATCCCCTGTGACCGAGCATCGGATTGAACTCACTCAAACCGTCACATCGCGAACGGACCTCTTTTTCGGAAATACGCTGAGCGGGCGTCTTTCCCACATTAAGGAAAGCGATAAAATCACTCATTTCCGCGGGGTTATGTGGAAGGAACTCATGCAACGGTGCATCGAGAAGACGTATCGTCACCGGGTATCCTTCCATGATTTTGAACAGTTTATAGAAATCAGTCTGCTGCATCGATTTGAGTCGTAATAATGCTTTTATACGCTCTTTTTTCGAATCGGAGATGATCATTGACCTGAACTCGTTTATCCTTTTTTCATGAAAGAACATATGCTCCGTTCTGCAGAGACCGATACCGGTTGCACCGAACGTGCGCGCGAGTTCCGCATCCCTCGGCGAATCGGCATTCGCCCTCACATGAAAATCCTTGATGCCTCCCTTCACAATCCCGATCAAATCGAGCAATCCCGATTTTTTGGGGTCGGGTTCGATTAGTTCGGCCTTACCGAGATAGAGTGTCGGTTCCCCGTAATTCGGCACACTCAGGGTAACGTAATCTCCCTGTTTAATGACCGTATTTCCGATCGTCGCTTTTTTGCCGCTTATTTTCATCTCCGGCTTGACAAGGGATATCTTTCCGTATTGCCGTGCGACAACCGATGCATGCGCGGCATATCCTCCTTCCGAGGAGAGGACTCCCGTTCCCACTTCAATCGCCTTGACGTCCTCGGCAAACGAAGCTTCGAGACATAAAATAAAGCGTGTATCTTCACCGCATTGCTGGGCCATTTTATACGCATCAAGGAGTTCGTCCGTCGAAAAATAAACCTTCCCGATCGCCGCTCCCGGAGCGCCTGAAATGCCTCCCTTTAATTTCTTGAGTTTCTTTGTCGAGTTTATATCGACGACCGGATGAAGTATTTCGTAAAGCTGGTGAGTTTTTATATTCGATATGACATATTTATCGTCGATGACCTTTTTATTGAGCAGCTGAAGAAGAAGCTGGAGATCCGCTTGAGTCGATTTATCGACGACGGCTCGCTGTTCGATAAGCCAGAGGACTTTATCCTCGATGGTGAATCTGATATGTCTGATTTCCTTGAAATGGTCTTCGATCGCTTCAGCTATTTTCTGGAGTTCTTTGAGATATTTGACCCCGATATTATTGATGTCCTTCCCCTTTGATCCGATCGTATCGAACTCGTTCTGGTAAAAATCACCCTGAAGGACTTTGTCCCCGGTGACGACATTGCGGGTGAAAAAATTACCGCTCGATGAGTCTTCGCCGTAATTCCCGTACACCATCGGTTGAATCAGGATTGCAGTATCGTCATCGTCCATTTCATCGATATCGAACATATGACTGATCCGCTTGATGGCAATCGCCAGCTGATGAATCGGATCGTCAAAAAAACCTTTCGGAAGATATGCCAGATAATTCTCCAGATTTTTCTTTTCTTTTGAGGTACTCTCCGATGACGACAACTCTTTTTTGAGTTGTGATATAAGTTTCTGAATATCTTTGTAATCGTTCGTCCGCTTTTCAAGTTCTGCAATCCGTAATTCAAGTTCGAGATTTCCCTTTATCAAAAACTGCACTTCATGAAATCCGAAATGCGCTCCGACAAACTTATTGAACCCTTCGATTGTTTTCGCCGTCAAACCGTAATTATGAAGCGTCGGATAGTGGGCGACGGCAAGATTCGGGCTGATAACAATTTTCAGCAGCATTGGATTTTCAGGATCGCCGAATGCCCGCCCCCGTTCCTTTTTCAATCTGTCCAGATACGGTATCAGATGTTTTTCCAGAGAATCGTTTTTTAGATGTGAGGCAATTTCCGAATCAATAATAAAACCGGGAAGAATAGGAAGCGATAATGAAGCAAGTTCCATCGCCCTTCTTCCCCTGATGCCAATTTTATCCAGAATGGCATCGTCCTTGATATATTCACCTTTCTTAAAAAAATGGATATGTTCTTTCATAATGACCCTCTCTTCTTTCAATTTGAATAAAAACCATCAGAAAAGTTTGAGTATCTGATTGGGCGGTCCATGCAGAAAATCTTCGAACCTGTGGCTTGCACCCTGCATGAGATAGCGCTTTAGTTTAGCAACATCGGCGATCGCTTCACCGACAACGGAAATCATGATTGCCGTACCGCGCTTTACTTTACCCCATTTAAAAAGTGTGTTGATGTCATTGATCCTTTCACCATCGTAGAAAACCAGTACCCTGTTTTGGGTATATGTATGTTCATAGCTGGTGATTATTTTTTTCCACGCTTCCACGTTTCCATTATGAAAGAGTTCGTTGGTGACAATAATGCCGTACATCGGTGTCATTCGCATCCGCTTGGGAGGTCCCTCTTTTTGCTGCACCTGTTCCGCTGCGGTTTTTTGTACGGCCTGTTTTTGTTCCGGTTTATAGGTTGACCGGGTTGTTTTTTTGATTTTCGGTGCTCGTTGGGGTGGAGCTTCTGCCTCTTCAATCTCCTCAATTTTTCTGTATTTTTTGAATGTATATGAACCTTTCTTGAATGAAGGCGGCGCTTTCAACGTTTTTCCTTTAAGCAGCTTTTTTATCGATTCGATTACTTCATCATAAAATTTCTTTTTTTCCGTTTTCTTGAACTCTCCGACAAAAATAGTGACGAGTTCGTTTTTCTTTAATGTCCGAACTGCTTCAAAATGGGCCGGGTTTTTGGGATTTATCGGTACGACATCAAGTTCCGGATGAAAATAGGCAAGCACGATATCCACTGCTTTCCATTTTGAAACTTCATCGACAAAAGCGTCGAATTTTTCAATAGAATCTTCGACATTGTACGATGAATACGCATACCCGTATTTATCGACGAGGAGGGAAAAGATAATCGGTTTTATCTGTGTGGGAATAATTCTTTTTGCTGTAATCAATTCATTCATTATATCGGCAAGATTATAGTTTTTTTCAAAATCATTAATAATTTCGAGAACGAGTTTAAAATGTCGTAGGGACTGATTAAACCCTTCCCGCGTGCTTAACGTATCAAATTGATATTTAAGTTCTCCCATAGACAATCCTTTTCCTGAAGCCTAATATTATAATGACGGCTCTCTTTCGAGAGCCGCCATTATCACGTTTCACTGAATTATATCTCTGTTAATCCCGATTTATTCCTCCCGCGTCGCTTCCTGCTTTTTTGTCGTGAGGAATCCACGAGTCCTTTTTTTGATGTGCTTCTTCTGGGAGTTGATTTTTTGACCTGCTCGTGTTCCGAGGTTTCGGTCTGAATCATTCCGAAATAACTTGTATCTTCCGTGGAACTCGTTTCAGCTTCATACCCTTCACCCGACATAAATGATTGTGAAATATCGTCTCTTACCGTCGATCTTCTTCTCGAGAATGATGCGAATGCGGCATCCTGAAATCCTTTGGAAACACCATGGAGAAACTCGTTCAAAACGTTTGCCATACCATCGAGCGTGGCTTTCTTTTTCTTGATCGAGGTGATGTCGACGTCAAGAAGAAGTCCGGGCTGGATATGATAGGGATTGATGAGGTAGTCGAATGTCTGGAATTCGCTTTCGAGAAAAGCAAGCCGTTCTTCCATAACACGCCTGTATTTCGGATATCGATATTCATACATATTTTTGAGTTTATCGCGCATCATGATCATTCTGTCCTTTATTTTGTCCTTTTCGAATATGTACGTTCTGTTCATGCGTTCGACATCCGTGTCCGCCGCCTTTATGAAACTGATTTCATCCCAGACCTTGTCGATGTCTTCATAAAGTGGATCGCCTGTTTTGGTTTTTATCCTTCGTCTGATCTTGTTCTTGTATTTTTTCGCAAGATCCTTGAAATCGACGACTCCCTTGAGGAATTTGGAATCTTCGTACACCACTTCCAAAACGTCCCATAAATGCTGTACCTCGATCTCAAACGATTTGATCTGGACATCGTAGGCTTTTCTTTCTTCGATAAGCTGCGCATTGTCATAATACTTCATTTTTATCTTGAATCGTTCGTCCGGCAGATTTTTCGTATCCGTATCTTCGTATTCGCGCAATATAAGCTCTCTCGAGTTCTTCATATTCTCGATATACTGATACCCCATCTTTGATGTGTCGAGAATTGATGTAATTGAATTGATTGCTGTATTGAATCCCCTGTTCCTTATGTTTTCCAGATCGATAATTTTTTTCAGGTTTTCCCTGATATTGAGCGGATCGAACTCATCAGGGTCTATTTCTGCCCGTAATCCTTCAATTCTATCGATTAAATGTTTTCCGATGAGACTGTATCGCTTAGATTTTGGATTTTCAATATCGTCGTCCGTATAATTGTCCACTTTTTTCATTTTCTGGAAAATGATTTCACTATCCGTCAATTCTTCCTTGCCTTCATCGACAAGCTGATCCTTGAGTTTCTCGATTTCTTTATCGATGGCATCCATGATGTGTTTGGAAATGAGGTCTTTGATGAGAAACTCGACGGTTACCTGATAGTGAAAGATAGGACTTATCAGTTCCGAGTCTAAAATATTGACCGAAAGTTTGACGTCAGTGACGGTTTTCGGCTTGAAAATATTATCCTTGAAACCGCACTTGACGATCGAGTACGCGTTTTCACCTCTGATAAACGCACCGACATCCGTTTTTTGCCTGAGGATTGAATTGGTAAGGTTTTCGAGATCATTGACACCCCGCTGGAGGTGGCCCTGAAGGTGCCCGTACATGTTGACTATTGATTTCTCGATCTCACCGGTATTGAATTTGTCAATACCGCCGATCTGATCAAGCAAGGCGGCGATCTCTTTCGGCGTATAACGGGCAAGGGCTTTCATCTCTTCCTTATCCACGAAATTACGCACCTTTTTGACCATTTCATCTTCCGACGTCGTCAGGTACCTGTTGAACATGTTCTGGTAATTTTGATTGAAGTAATTGAAAAGTTTCTCCTTTATACCACCCATGATATCAACACGCTCCAAAACCTCTTTTGGAAGTTTTGATGCAAGATGGTTCATTACCTTATCGACTTCTTCACTTAAAAGAAGATCAACCTCCGCCTGCTGATCACGAAACTCCTGGGCCAAAGAATTACGTGAACCGACGGCACTTGGCTTTTCCGGATGAAAAACATTAGGACTTTTGGGTAAATCGACTGCTCCCATAATATCTCTCCTTTATTTTGGATTCTCCTTTATTCTATTAGAAAAATGCTTATAATGTAAAGCAATTTTTTTTATTTTTTTTACTTCCAATTTCATTAAATATAGTGCATTGTTAGTAGTATATAGAGGGAGGTATAGAATAATGATACGAAAAGCGTGTTTTTTCATTATAACACTAGGATTTTTCCTCATAACCGCGGGTTCTTTAATGCAGTTGTATGCCCAGGATGACCGTTCCGACGAAAGGGATTATCCTATCGACCTTATTATAGCCCTTGATAAGTCCCTCTCAATGGAAGAGGAAATTGAGGCAGTAAAAACATACCTGAAGGACAAAATCGTCGATACTTACCTGAAAGTGGATGATTATTTTTTGTTGATACCGTTTTATCAAAAATCTGAAGTTGCGATAGCGCGGACAATTCATTCGGAAGAAGACAAGGCGGCGGTCAAGCGGGTTATCGACGGTATCAATGCGAATGGGTCGTGGACTGACATCGGAAATGCCTTCGACCGGTTGAGTGATGAATTGAACGAACGCTACTATAATAACAGAAGGAAAAGCTTTCTCGTTATCACGGACGGCATAAACGAACCCCCCCCGTCGAGTCAATACTTCCGGCCGGACGGCAAACTCGTTCACGAGTTTACGGATGATATCACCGAACTCGAGGTATTCCCGAACTGGAAGGTCCTGGTTCTTGTAATCGGCGGTGATACCGGCTTCGATATTTTCGAAGATGACGAAAACATCCAGATAAAATCGATAAAGGAAGGGGCGACACCGGATGAAATCGATCAGTCCGCAGAATTATTCGGTTTTATCGAAGTGATTCAGGAAAAAATGAAACCGCTGGTATTGAGTTCCAAAGGAAAGGGAACACTTACCCTACCATTGGCCGTCAAATATCCTGAACCGCCGAACATCGTTATTGAAAAGATTTCGCTTTTGACATCGGCCGAAACCTTTGACAATATACTGCCGGGTACTTTTGCACAAAACCTTGTAAAGGAAGGTGAAGACCTTCTCTCGATCAAGGTGGACGCAAAAAATGATATTAACGGAAAAAAGAAAATTGAACCCGGCACCTATTCGGGTACGCTCGAGTTTACATTTTCCGGTAAAGATACTTTTAAAACACCGCTCGGGGTTACACTCCATGTCAATAATGCTTTTGAAGACAATCCATGGCTTATTCCCCTTATTATTTTAGCGGCACTTATTATTATCATCCTTGCGATTTTCGGTATCTACAAAATTGCGCAGGGCCATCCGATTAAGTTCAGGGTACTTGTTGAAGAAATGCCGATTCCAAAGGGAAAAGATGTCTTCAAGATAACGAAAAATAAACAGCTTTATATGTCTGAAAGCCTTGATTTTATACGGGTTACGGATGTGAAAACCCCGAAAAGTTTTGCTAAATTATCGGTGGCCGCTGAGGATCTAAAACTGTTTGTCATCAAAGAGACTTATTTCGTGGAGCCAAAGGATATTCCGGAAAATGTCCTTGAAAATACAATCAGAATCATTACCGAAAGCGGTAAAAAGTACCATGTAAAGTTTATTGAAATTACATGAGGTATCCTTGTTTTAACTGATGATGCTGTTTTCTCTCAAACAGGTAACGTTTCAGAGGTAATGTGAGATACGTAAAAGGATACTCACACAGGCAACAGACACGTCGAACGAAGAAACAGATATCTGTCGTGTAATGTATAAGCTTTCTTTAAAAGCCTGGACGAATGCTTTGGTAAACGTTCGGCTTTCGGGATGTCGCTTCCTGAAGGACACGTATCTATTGTGAATAAGGCCGTAAAAGCGAAAACATATACGATAAGAAATCAGGGTTAAGCCTATGTCATCACAATCGTATGAACTGGTCTTTTGCCGGTGGATATCGGTATTGTGGTCGTATACGCAATAAAACGAAGATAATATTGAGACAATTCCTTTGCAATGGTATATTATTCCTGATAAAAAGGGGAATATTCGATGGGTTCTTATTCACTTTATATAATAGAGACAGGATTTTCACAAGATTTACCGGGATTCAGAAAAGATACCGCCTCCTCAATATTTCCTTTCTGGGGGAATTACTTTTTTCTTGATTTCATCTGCTCTTATCTCGCCCTGAAATCGACAATAACCGTTTATCTGTTAATCCCCGGGAACTTCAAAACGATTGTAACGGCCGTTTCGGCAAAATGGAAACACCAGATCGATTATATCGAGGTACTCGCCGACGAAACAGAAGATTTTATAAGGCTTCTCTCAACCGATACATCCTCTCATATCATCGTCACATCCCCTACTTATATAGCACTGTTCAACGGCAGGGAGATCCTCCGTTTACTCGATGAATCGGATGACAATATCACCAAAGTGACGATCGACAATGTGCCCCTCAACCTGTTTCTCGTAAAGCGTAAAGACCTGCTGCGTCTTGTCCGGTCATTCGGAGGAACAAAAAAAAGATCCCTCACCCCACTTTCCCGTCTTTTTGACGCGATACTGGAACAGCAATTCGAACGGATGGAAAATGTTTCCGGCCAGGTTTTGTTTCATAATCGCATAATGGAGATGTATGAGGGGAATCTCTGGCTTTTAAACAACATGAGACAGACAGATGTGACGGAGTTTTTACTAAGGCAGTCGAATCTGAACCATGACGGGAAAGGGATGTATGTCGGAGAGTCCGGCTGTATCAAAAACTCCTATATTTCCCAGGGGGTCGAGATAGACGGATATATTGAAAACTCAATTGTTTTTTCCAATGTCGTCGTTCAAAAGAATGCTAAAGTCATCAACTCCGTAATTATGAATAACAACAGAATCGGTAAAAATACACAGATTCGCAATGCCATTATATTTCCGTTCCAGGACGATTTCAAAACCGCCGCCTTCAATATACCCGAATGTTGTACTATCGGCGGATGTCCCTCATCGATAAAAAACTCCTCATTTCCAGAACATATCCGCAGGGGGCTGACGTTAATCGGAACTAACGGAAGGCTTCCCCGTGGATTTACCATCGAGCCGGGAGTGTTTCTTGGGCCGGAATACCCGTTAAAGGAATTAAAAAATTTGCAAATTCTAAAAAAAGGTTCAAGTATATATATTGGGAGAGATATGGAGAACAGCCAATCATGAATTTCAAAACGTTGATCGAATGTATCGAAAAAAATGACAAGTTTATTATTTGCGCGCATGAAAGTCCTGACGGAGATGCAATCGGCAGTGAATACGCCTTTCTTCTTGTATTAAAAAAATTGGGTAAACAGGCATATATTATTAATAATGACCCTACCCCGTTCAATTTCAAATTCGTCGATGTGACAAATGAAATCGGCTACTTCAGCGGAGAAAAAAATCTTCCACGGGGTCTCGAGGATTTCACCCTTTTTATCCTCGACACAAACGACACGAACAATATCGGCGATATTTCGACATACATTCTCCCGCATGTGAAAGAGTTTTTTATCATCGACCATCATGACAGCGACGATGATAGCCAATGTAATTTTGTCATCGCAAAAAATGCCTCTTCGACGGCGGAAATCATTTATCAGTTCATCAAAAAAAGTAAAATACCGATCGACCTGCCGATGGCAAACGCACTTTACATGGCAATCGTCTATGATACGGGCTCCTTTATCTATCCGAAAACGTCATCACTCACTTTTAAAATCGCCCATGAACTCGTGAAAATCGGCGTCAATCCGAATGAAATCTATACCCAGGTCTATGAAACCGATTCAATCCCCTCGATCATTCTCCAGTCGAAGGTACTCAGTTCGCTTGAACTGAAAATAAATAACCATGTCGCCATTCAGACCATGCTCAAGGATACGATAATCAATACCGGAGCTTCCTTTGAGGAATCCCGGGCGATTATCAATATCCCCCTCAAGGCAAAGGACGTCAAGGTATCCATGTTTATCAAACAGGACCTGAAAGGGGTGACACGATGTTCACTCCGCTCAAAAGGCGATATCGACGTGTGTAAAATAGCGCAGCACTTCGGGGGCGGCGGGCACAAAAACGCGGCCGGATTCAAATTCACCCGTCCGATTGCCGATATTCGCCGGGAAGTTCTTTCCATGCTAACCGTATATTTTAAGAAAGACGAATCATGAAAAATAAAATTCCTTTTGTCATTCTCTTGTGTGTACTCCTGGGACCGGCATGTGCACCGAGGATTCCCGATATCGATTCGACGGAGGCGGATATTCCCGGTGTTTCGACACGGGAAACCGGAGACACGCTCTATGCGGATTCTCTTTTTTCCGAAGGGGACGATTCCCTTTCCGCTGACCTTCAGTCAAAAGTACCGCTTGCAAAAAACGAATTCCTTCTTCAGACAATCAATGTGAATCTTGACCTCGATATCATCGATGAACAGATACTTATCATCAAGATAGTCGATGATCCGGAACTGTTCATAAAACTGGTCGTTGTGGAGTTTGACGAAGTTCGAAACACATACGTCCGTTCATGGGAATCCTTTACCAATGCCACCAACCATCGTGTTTTTGACCTCGAATGTATCGATATTGTAGGGGATTACAGCAAGGAAATCGTTTTCAGCGGCATGAACAACAAGGATGTCACACTGGATGTTTTCCGGCGAACCCCATCGCCCTCACATCCGGGGCTCTATTTTGTACCGATCTGCCGGCTTGTTTCAAACGGGACAATCACCATTCAACGAAAAAAGCGGTCGGCATCGTATGAACTCGGGCAAAAAACAGGTGAAAGTTTTCCGATCGTCATCGAACGGACGGACAAGGATTCCGGAAACGCGAACGACCTTATCAGGGAAACATATCAATGGGTATATGCGAGTAACAAGTACGAGTTCATCCCCCCCTCGGAAAGAATTCCCGGAGATATTATCGAAGACAAGAAATTCAGGGAGCTTTTATCAAGCAGCGGGACGGCTGTATTTGAAGAATATCTCGAAGGGGCGTGGTATAATAAGAAAGATATTTCGCAAATGATTCTCTTTTTCCCCGATGAACAACAAATCGTTTTTTATTCGGATAACGCACAGGAAGTTTACAGCTGGGATTATTCTTCACGGCGAAGCAGTTACCTCATGCTTCTCATGATCAGAAACATCCTGGTCCGCTCGATTAAATTGACGCTGAATATCACCTGTAAATCGCTCAGTTCCATAAACATTTCAATGTCCGATGATTTCTGGGCCGGAGATTATGTCAAGGTCAAGGAAGAATTACAGGAAAGCCTTTACAGCAAGGAATCAGTCGTTGTGAAGCCGTCCGAAGTTCAGCTTTCCGGTATTTTTGAAGAGGAGTTTCCCGGCGAGGATAAAAGTATTCAGATTATATTCGAGCCCCCTTATTTTACCTGGACTGACGAATCGAATGATTCAATGACGGATTATTCCGGCGGATTCGCCGTTTTGAACAATGTCCCCGTCATCAATGATTTTTATTACCAGAAACATTTTCAGAATATACCGGATGAACTTGACGAGCAGGCTTATGATGATTTGATAAAAAAGATATCGTCACAGACGGGAAGATTACTTTTTAAACAATCATATCTCTTTGATAAAGCCTCGAAAAATTATCTCGTAAAGCCGAATATTGACAGTACCGATAAAACCGAATTATGGAAGTTGTTTGTTTCAACCGGCTATAAAGGTTTTCGGGAATACGCGATAAGCGTCATTTCCTTCAAGATATTGAAAGAAAACGGACTGATCGACAGGGTCGAAAATTATCTTCTCGAATACGTAGTACAGGAGGGGATAGACGGAAATAGTATCAAGAAAGTAATCGTTTTTACCCCGGCTCGATTATTGGTGAATGGCATTGAAGCGGTTTCCCAGGATTCATTCAGGCTCGTACAGCATATTGAAAAGGAATAACAGCCGTTTTTTTACAATAACGACTGTTATTGTGAAACAAGGAATCCTTCGTACCCCGCCTCTTTCAAACGGAGAACAATATCGTTTGAGATCTCGCCTTTTTTTACTTCGATGACAACACGGTAATATCGTGTCTCTCCGATTAATTTTTCTATAATGACGGCTTTGAATGAATGTGATTCGAGTTCCTTAACCATTTCCAACGCGTTATCCTTCATGACATACGAACCGGTCTGGATAAAAAGCGGAGCGTTTTCATCGAATGAAGGCGGATTTTCCGAATGATCGTCTTCACTGCCCGTCTTTTTAACTTCCTGCTCTATCGAGGTATATGGGAGAAAATAACTCGAGGGTCCCGGAAAGCTTTCAATCAAGGATTCCGTCCTTTCGATTAATTGTCCGGCGCAGTAATATTCGGGAGATCCGGAGTATGATCGACGTAACAGTTCATATATTTCCAGTGCTTTTTCTTTTTTCCCCGTTACGAAACAGAGTTCGCAATACCCCAGCAGTATCTGCGGATACGCTTCCGAATCCTTATTTTCGACCATGATGATTCTGTAATAGCGTTCGGCTTCCTCTGTGTTTCCGGCCGCAAAAAGGCTTCTCGCATAAAGACATGCCGCGCGGCCCCGAACATCGGACTTTCCCTTTTGAGCCATCACGGGAGTAAGGAGTTCCTTCGTTCTCTCGAAGTCCCCCTGTTCAAAAATAAGTTCTGCCGCATTCAGGAGGTAGTCCGATTTTTTATCGTCGTTTGCTGAGTTTGCGGCTTTGATATAGTAGCGAACCGCTTCTTCGGTATTTCCGCCCAGTTCCATGACCAGCGCACAGACGGCGGTCAACCCGGAACGTAATGAAGCCTTTTGTATATGCGGGATAACCGGAACCAGTGTCGAAACGAAGAAAGCAGGTTCGTTTTCAATGCGTATATATTCGGCAACGACATCGACGACGGGCTCATCATCCCGGTGTTCCTCAAGCCATTTTTCAAACCATTGCCTGTAGAGCGGAACGGCCTCCTCTATTTTGTTTTCGCCCGCTAATCGTCGTGCCTTTTCGAGAAGCGATTCTTCGCCTGACGCAAACAGGGAAAAAAACATGATGAATATGCATATTACGGAAAACCTTTTCATTTTCGTTTCTTTTTTGATTTTTTTACGGTTTTCTCTTCTTCCTTGTCGTCGAGGGGACCATCGTAAGTCCCGCCGTTTTCTTTCCCGTGATTGCTTTCGATGTATGCATTACGATCCCTGCCTTCTTTTATTTCCTCCTTGAGAAGTTCGTTTTTCTCTTTTAGCTGCTGCTTGATTTTCTTTTTCTTCTTGATCGAGCTGATGAGTGAAAACGGAAGGGCGATAATCGCCCCTGAAAGAAACGAGAAAAAAAGCGATACGAACATCGGAATATTCTCGACTTTTACGGGGCCGAAATAAATGGTGACGAGATGGGTATTGAACCAGGCAAAGACAAGAAACAGTGTCAGGATGGAGAGTATACCAATGAGTTTCCAGGGCATTTCAAATATTCTCCTTTCCCCAAAAGGTGTTCCCTTTCAGTGATAATAATTCGACATTCAGGAACGTACCGATACGGTGAGGGCTTCCGGCAAAAACGACCATTTCATCCTGTTCGGTTCTTCCCAGCAGTTCGCCTCTGTTTTTTTTCGATACGGTTTCAACAAGGACCTTCGCGGTTGTTCCGCATTTCAGCTTCTTTTTTTTCAGGGAGATGTCCCTTTGTAATCGTATAATCTCATCGAGACGCTTCAACTTTATGCTTTCGTCGACATTGTCATCCATTGTCGCGGCAGCTGTTCCTTCCCTTCTGTTGTATCGGTACATAAAGGCGTCCTCGAATTCGATTTCTTTCATGAACCCGATTGTCGCCCTGAAATCGTCCTCCGTTTCGCCGGGGAACCCAATCAGAATATCGGTTGAAAGCGTGATGCCGCTGACGTTTTTTTTGATCTCCCGAACGAGTTCCCTGTAATCGGATGCGGTATACCCCCTGTTCATCAGCGAAAGGATCCTGTCCGAACCGTGCTGTACCGGCAGATGAATATGGCGGCAGAGAGATGGCTGTTCTGCGATCAGGCGGATCAATCCTTTCGATATATCCTTTGGATGCGATGTGAGGAACCTGATCCATTCGATATGCTTCACGGCGGATAGAACCCACTCGAGGAGCGCCGGAAAATCGATGAAGGAGCCGTTATCGCTATAGCGATATGAATTGACATTCTGTCCGAGGAGGGTTATTTCCTTTACCCCTTCGCCATCGAGCCGCCGGATCTCCCCGAGTATTTCATCCGGATCGCGGGACACCTCGGGACCGCGTACATAAGGGACGATACAGTATGAACAGTAATTATTGCATCCGTGCATGACCGGGACAAATGCCTTTGCCCCGGTCATCCCGTGTGTCTTGAGAAAACGGTATGAATCATGATCCGCATGGAGATGTTTGCTCCCGTTTGCGGAGAGTGAGTCGCAAATATCACCGAGCGTATGCTTGTTGAAATTTCCTATCACAATATCCACTTCAGGAGTCTTTTTGAAGAATTTGTCCTTCAGCCTTTCCGCCATACATCCGGTGACAATGAGTGTCTGGGGACGCGTCTCCTTGATATGTTTAAAATGACCGATCCGCCCCCATATCCGTGTCTCGGCCGTTTTTCTCACGGAACAGGTGTTGAGAATAACGACATCGGCATCGGTATCGCGTTCGGCGCGGACCCATCCCCGCGTATCGAGCTGGTCTTCCATGGACCCGCTTTCGGCTTTGTTCATCTGACAGCCGTAGGTCTCGATCCAGTAGGTATTCACGTTCATACCGAATGGCTGTTATCGTCTGGCATTCAGGTTTTTTATGAATTTATAGGCCGAATAAGCGCCGACGGCAATCAAGGCGATACCGCCCGCACCGAGCAGAAAGCCGGCGATGGGTTTCAAAAAAGGAAGCCGGGATAACGCATACACGATACCACCGCCCGCGACGATAAGACCGGCGCCTTTGTCTTTTTTTGAAGCGGCCATAGCCAGTCCGACGATGCCGATAAGCCCGCCGATAATGATTCCCGGCCAGAATCCCACTCCGCCGAGCGCGAGCAGTATGATGCCGCCCCCTATACCTCCGACTCCGACCATTGCCTGTTTAACGAGTTGCTGTCTTGGAACCAGTTCTCCCATACAAGACCTCCTTATAAAAAGGTAAAAATTTTATAGCAAAGGATTGATAATCCGGCTATAGCATTAATGTAAACCAATCTCCTCATTATGTCTACAGCCCGGTATCTCCGCATGTTTCCAACGGCTATTCCATGGCGACTCTTTTTTCTTCCATCGTTTCCGGTTTGATTTTACCATTGGTAATGAGTTCTCGGACATACCATTTGACGAGATTGAAGTCATTGTTTATGGGGAGGAGTATCCAGGCACCCTTGTTGAAATTCTCGTCAAGCCGGCTTTCATCGAAATCGCTTCCGAGCAGATAGATATTGGAATAGGTCGCATAAAGAACATTGGTGGTATCGAGGGTGTTTTGCGCGTTGATGCGATAATCCTTGAAGGTATTGAAATAATACGCCATTTCGAGGGGGGTAATGTTTGTTCTGACGTATTTCAGAAGTGTCGAAATGATTTGATATATTTTATCGAGATTGAAGATACTCATTTCCTTCAGCCGGTCGCGGATCGCCATAATAATCGTCTGCTGTCGACGTGATCTGTCGAAATCGGTCGAGTAATGCCGTGATCGCGCGACGCGCAGGGTTTGCACGCCATTGAGGTGATAGGTCCCCTTTTTATAACACAGGGTCTCCCATTTCCCGTTTTCCTTTATTTTATAGGTCGGATCGATAAGATCATGATAGAGGTAAATGTCGATACCCCCGAGAATATCCACCACGTCGATAAAGGCGAACATATCGATATGCATGAATTTTTCAATTTTCAATCCCGTTATCTCTTCGAGTTCCCGAAGCAGCTGATTCGGCCCCCACGCCCAGTAGACCGTATTGATTCTCCGGCCTTTATAGTAGAGATCGCGTGGAACGCTGACGATCGTTATCTTTTTCTCCTTCCGGTCGATGTGAAGGATCATGATCGTATCGGTATTGTTTACATTGGAGCCGCAAAGAAGAAGATTGAGTGTATCTTCCGAATGATATAAACCCTCAATTTGCGGTATTGTCTCCGGCAGGCTTATTTTTTTTTTTGTCTCTTCACCACCGCGTTCCATGAGGGATTTGATCGAACCGATCTGAATATCGTCTGAGTCCATGATATAAATTTCAAAATGCATCATATCGACGGCAAAACTCCCGATATGCGCCCCGCTTTTGTCAACCACGTCATAATAGGTAAAATATTCATCCTTCCTCGATGTCTGGACGATATGAAGGCCTTTCGATTCAAGAAGTGTTAAAAATGCTTTATCGGTAAATATATTCTGAAGGGTTTCCAAAGCATCCGAAAACCGTCTCGCCCGCTCATCCCTTGTGTCGAGATCGACGACATAGGAAAGAAAATCTTCATAAAAAAGCTCGAACGAATCATAGATGTGATCATTAATAAAAAACAGGCAGCCTTTTTTATATAAACCGATATTCCCGAAGTTCTTGCTGCCTTTATTGACATTATATGAATATTTATCAGTATCTTCGGAAGATAATGCGACTGTCAGTTCCTTGTTCCTGAGTGCCTGTCCGACTGCGGTGACGCTCTCGATGTTCTTCAATTGCCCTAAAGCGACGTTGAGTTTCGAATTATATAAGTCGACCCGCGGGATGAGGCCTTCGATTTTTACGGCCGCATCCTTTCCGGGACTCACCCCCTCGAGATAATCGCCCGAGAGAGTGCTAATCGTAAGGGTATCCCCTTCCGGCATGTATTGCAGGGAGAACCATTCCGTTTTGTTTTTCATGAGCCGTAACGTATACGGTTCAACTTTTTCCGTCTGAAATCCGTATCGGTTGACGATATCGATCAACCTCTCGTCTTCTGCAATCGAATCGAATTTCCTGGTATACGTTTCATCGGCATAGGATGAAAACATCGTTTCGATCGCCTTGAAAAAAGCGAGATTCTCCCTGCCTTCGGCTTCATCCGCTTCTTCCGGATCGGTTTTTTCATTAATGGGATATGTTTTTACCGATAATCCCAAATGGGTTCTCATTTCGTTGGTATGGGCGATGGAAAGGAGTAGACTCTGATTGATCACATCGATATCATCCCTTGTTTTAGCCAAATTCCTGATGATATCCGAAAGCCGTGCGTTAACACCGCCTACCATTGCCATCACAACGGAAAAGAATATGACAGCGAAAAGAACAACCAGTCCGGGTATGAGATATTTTTTGTATGGGGTGAGTGTCGATACGATACTCATCTTTTTCTTTTTTACAGCCATCTCCCTCGTTTCCTTTTTTAACCTCTTGCATGAATAATTTTCAATGACAGGCGATTCATAATAAAGGCAATTACAGGGAATTTCAAGAGGAAGATTCCAAAAATAGACACCTTTTCATCGTTACGTAAAAAGCCATCGTGACCAAAACAACGTGAAAAATAAAAAAGAAACCGTCAATGAGCTGTTTATCAATCAAATCCCCATTTTTTCGAGTTTTTTGATATAATCGTCGACGTTTTTGAAATCTCCGGCGATCTCTTTTAATTTCAACCAGCAGGCTTTTGCTTCCTCATATTTTTTTTCTTTATAGAGAATGATGCCGAGAAAATAGTATCCCTGAACATAAGATCGATTCAACTCGATCGCCTTATTCAGGCATTCTTCCGCTTTCTCGAAATCTCCGAATATTCCGAATACCTGTCCCAGATATGAGTACGCACCGGAAGAATTGCTGTCGAACTTGATGATCTTCAGAAATTCGTTGACGGCGGCACTGTATTGTTTTTCCTTGACATATTTCCTTCCGTTTCTAAATGCGGTATCGATAATTGTTTTCAATTTTTCTTCGGAAACATCCTCCGGATCCGGTATTTTCAACACATCGAGCATGATTATTGTCCGGTCATCCTGGGCGGGGGCGTCGACGGAAAATGCATTGAGCTCATCGATCAGTAAATCGATAAACTCTTTCGGCCTTTTGTTCTTGTGTTTTTTCAGCAGCTTGATCAGTCGTTCAATGCCGAAAAAATCTCCGTTTTTATTACGGGCTTCGGTTATTCCATCGGTAAAAAACAACACCTTGTTTCCATTTTCAAGCTGGAACAAAGATGAATCATATTCCGCTTCTTCAAATGTTCCGATAATCGTACCCTTTTCCGTTTTCCCCAGTTGTGATATTTCGTCCTTTTTTGGATCGTAGCAGATTGCGAAATCATGGCCCGCACAGGTACTGGTAATAATCATCGTATCGAGGTCGACGATACTGTAGAAGGCGGTCAGGTACAAACCCGTTTCCTGTAATGTTTTCGTCACTTCATTATTCACTTGAATAAAAACGTTCTCCGGTACCGCAAACTCCTTTGCGTAACGTTCGAAATATACCTTGATCATTGTCGTGATAAGTGCGGACGGAACACCGTGACCGGAAACATCGGCGATCAGTATTCCGAGTTTGGAAGCATCGGGTCTGAAAAGATCGAAATAGTCCCCGCCCAATTCATCATTCGGTATCGAGACACCCCATATTTCCACATACTCGTTGCGAAGAAATTCTTTGGGAATAATCGCTTTCTGGACCGTCTTTGCGACATTGAGTTCCCGTTCCATTTTTGTCTTGTATTCTTCGAGTACCCTTCGCTGTTCCTTTATTTTTTTCAGCGCCGCATCGAGATCGATCGTCGACTGCATGATATTGTCATACGTCGATTCAATGACCTTCTCGAACTCCTTTTTCTTTGTAATGTCCTGTATCACGATAACCGCGTAATGTGTTCCTTCTTCCGTGAAGGAAGATCCCTGGAGATGAAAAACGGCGGCCTTGCCGTCCTTTTGAACGATCGTGACATCAAAATCATTAAACGGACGATCGTAACAATTACTCAGTTTCGCAAGCGAAAGCTCGCGATATTTTTCATCCTTGACAATACTGTCGAACAATTGCGTACCGATCAATTCGCTTTTTGTATATCCGGTAACGGTCTCGACAAAATCATTCACATAGATGACCTTTTTGTTTTCATCAAAAAGGACAAATCCGATTTCCACTTTACCCATCGTGACTGCAGAAAGTAAAGTCGTTATTTCTTTTTCCATGATACCCCCAAACCACATACTTTTATCGTTTGCGGCAATTGTCTTTCATGTTGAATCAATTGCCAATCCCTTTCCGTTAATTGTAATATACGAGAAAATGACAGCATGATACCTATTATTATATTGATTCCGCTTCCAATTTCAATTATTTTCTTTTTTTAACCCCGATACCGAGGCTACCGCGCGGATTTGAATGTGAGGATGACGTATGTTTTCCTTTCGTTTCCGCTGATTTCAATGCTTCCCGAGTTTTTTTCAATGAAAATTTTACTCATAAAGAGTCCGAGGCCAAAATGATGTTCTTTTGTCGAATAAAACGGTTCAAAAAGACGTTTTCGGTTTGAGCCGGCGAGACCGGAACCCCTGTCGGCTATTTTAATCGTTACACTACCCGCTTGCCTGCATACATCGACCGTTATGCACGCGGATGTCGACGTACATGCTTCCTGCGCGTTTTGAAGAATGGCGGTGAGTGCATTGATTATTTCAGCCGGCCGGCATTGAATCCTGACACCTTTTTCAACGGTAATCGGGATTTTTGTATCGGGAAATAATTTTTTTATTTCACAAACCGCCTGTTTTACCAGGGTGCGGCAATCGATCGATGTTACGATCGACGGGGTTTCGCGGACCGTACCGGAAAACCGGTCGCACAATAAAAGACAATCCAAACACCCTTTGTGTATGACGATAATCGTATGTTCCATATCCCTGATTCTTTTTTTATACTTCAACGCATCGTATCCGCTGTCTTTTGATTTGAGTTGGACCAGAGAACCGAGTCTGCCTTTCATAAGCATACATCCCTTTTCCACCCGAAGGATGGTGTTTTTTATCACCCGCGTCATTCCCCTGACCACGCCTGCAATATCGTGTAATTTTTCCGTCTGGAGGGCCGCGGTGAAATTTTCTTTTAATTCCCCGAATGCCGCAGTGATATCCGAATAACTTTTTTGTAATTCGGAAAGCGATAATTCCGGAAACGTTGCCTGAATCGAATTCGTTGTTTTCCTGTCGTATTTTTTTTTCACAATAACGCTAATCGATAATGCGAGGGGAAGAAGAAACAAAAAAAGAAGAAAGGCACTTACCATCAATGTATATCGCGGGGGCATAACGGATGCTGAAGCCATCAGTGTAGTCAGGGGTACCAGGCACGTCGAATACATGAACAGGGATCCCGCGACCACCAGAATATACGCAAGTGATTTAGGCATTACGGCGCGTCCGTCCTCCGAAGATTGTCGAATGATCCCGATCAGGTAAAATACGGCAAATATGATAAAGAAAACGGATGAATAATAATCAAGACTCATATTCCGTATGCCCGTATATTCCAAAATCCGGGGCAGCTGTTCAAAAAAGAACAGAGGACCCATCCAGAGAATAAATCCTGAAAGGATCCAGTCGGTTTGTTTTTTTATACGCGCTGCGGCGCGTGCACGCATCAGCAGTAGTATGACTAACGCGGATAACAAGCCCAAAACGATATAGTTGATTTTTTCCGCTTCGGCCAGGATCACAAACCACCGATCCTCACCGGTGACTGACCATACATGAAAAACATATACCCGAAAAAAAAGATAGATGATAAAAAGAAAAAGGAGGATAATCGCATCCGAGGTTGTTTTTTTAACCCTGTCTTTTTGCGTCGTCAACCTGAGGCAGAAGTAAACCGCCCAGAAAACGAACAATTCCGTGTGGGACAGTATGAACGAAAAAACCGACGTGTAAGAAAAAGGAACGACACAACCGCCCATCATTGCGAGGATCGCGGCGGAGGCCATGACGCTGTGTTCGAGACGATCATAAAATGCGAAGCAAAGGTAAAAACCGATGTATCCCGCTACACACGACGACAGAACGATCAGCATCCATTCCACGCGGAAGAGGTTGAAGTACGGTGAAATCGTTATCCGGTACGGCATGGAATCGTCGCGCAAAGCCAGGATGGTGATGGGAGAAAAATCGGTTTTGCTATAAAGAATCTTTAATGCGTCTCCAACCGTGTGGATTTCCATCATGTCGATCGACTTTATACGGTCTCTCCCGCTGATTAGGCCTGAAGTGACTGCCGGAGAAAAGGGAAATTCCGTCCGGAAATACACAGCATCGTCTTTCACCGTGAATGGGGGGTGTTTCAGATGAAACCCCGTGTATGGTGTCTGGAGAAATCTGAAACAATAATAGACCGAAGTGAGTGTACAGACGGAAAATAAACCGAAAAGAAACATGCGCAATATCGGGCGTACAGGCTGCTTGTCGGCGGTGTGAACATATGGTTTGCATTTACGAAAACGGAACGGATGAAACACGTGCGATGTTTTTGCCTTATTCTAGAAGGCGATCCGCTTCCGCTTCAAGATTCGATGTGTTGTCAATCTGGCCTTCGATTTCGTCGATTTTTTTGCGATAATCCTCATTATCTTTCTTAAGCGAATCGATCCTTTTCGTCGCCATTTCAACATCCGTGTAACGCGCCTCACCTTCATCTTCATCGTCCGCGTAAGCGGGGAATATTGTCACGAGCAGGATTACCAAAAGGAGAGAAAAAAAATACTTTTCCATATGGCCTCCTTGATTCGTTTATGGAATCGATTGAGTTTATCATCATTAATCATAGTCGATTATATCCGATAGTCAAGTATTCATATAAAAAGCCAAACATGTTCTCCTGTCGCTGTCATCTCTATGATGTTTTCCTGCGGGATATACATTAAAAAAGATATCCGGGGTATACCGTTAAAATAACCCGATTCTCTTGACAATTCCGGTTCATGTTGGTATAGTAGGCCGTTATTTATACTGTGGCGGTGTAGCTCAGGTGGTAGAGCAAGCGGCTCATATCCGCTGGGTCAGGGGTTCAAATCCCTTCGCCGCTATTAATACGTTTTATATATAAAAAAGGCTGTCCGGAGTGTATCCGGGACAGCCTTTTTTTATCATTTGAAATGATTCGCTGTTTCTAATGTAAACAGTACATACTTATTTCTCGCCCGTCTCTTCCTTGATTTCGGCCGTTTTCTGTCGTTCGATCACCTCGAGCAGCAACCGTTCGCCGAGACGTCTGTATTCCGCTTTTCTTCTTCTTTCGTTCTTGTCGCGGATAATACCCCATGTGGCTTCGTGGTCAATATCGGTTTCGGCACCCTCGATAACCGCATCGTCATAGGTGACTTTGATGTTTTTGATGTAGGTGATGAAGTCCCCGCCCCACGCATTCGCGTCACGGTAAATGACAAAACCGATCAGTTTGATATAGGGAACGGACCGCGGATAGAGCGGATATTTTTGCAGCGGCCTGTTTCTCACATCCTCGATATAGTTGGGATTTTCCCATTGAAGGGTCCGCCAGTCTTCGAAATTGAGATATCCGATATGAATGGTTTTCTCTTCGTAATTCTGGTCCATCAGAATGAGACCAAGCCCGTGGGGATAATTGGCGCCGTAAATATCGACGGATATCGTCTTTATGACGCCGACATTCTTTAATACGCCTTTGTTGTCGAATTTGCTGCCTTCGACATCGGTTTCATCCTCGACGACACCCTCTTCGCCCATCTCGACGTTCCCGCCCGACATTTTGTATTTTCTCTGGTAGGCCTGGATTTCAAACGGCGGTTTGATAACCGCGTACGAGTTGAAAGCCGATTCGGGAAACTTTATCCGGATACCCATGACATTAGTCCCGTCCCGTGTCTGTACGGCTTTTGCGATACAATACCGCTGTCGATCGACAATCCTGGAAGACGAAGCGAGGGTAACTCGCCAGTTGTCCACGGCAAGCGACGTCCACATTTTATCTTTCAAATGTTCCGTCGATCCGATTGCCTGTTCGCCAAAATAAACGAGTGTTTCGAGATTCTCTTCCCTTCCGTCATCCATCGATTTATTGGCGACCAATTCGTTAAAATCGATGAACGTCTCGCCCACATCACTTTGAGAAAAAACCATGTTACAGATTAATAGCCCCATGATGGTAACTAGAATAAGTAACCGTCTCATTTTGCTCTCCTTTCAAAGTCAAATTACTTTTATTGGTTAAAATTATATGAAAGTAAAATCCTTTGTCAACGATTTTATTTTTTTTTTCATTCAATCAACATTGGTGCCTTATTTCAGCAGCCCCGAATAGAATTCGACTTTTGTTTCGAATTCATCCCCCTCATACGCTATTCCGGAATCAGGCACAACCGGTTCGCCGTTCATATAGATTGAAACAGTCTTCACGCGTGAGAAATTATAATCGATATTTCCGATAAGTGCTTTCAGTATGCTGTTCGTATCGAGTTTTATTGTCGAGTCAGGGAATATCATTTCACGTGAAAAATTGAGGTATATGTGGGTGTCATCGATAAGCAGGGAGAGAAGACGGGTTTCTTTGGGAAACAGCCGCGAAAGATTCGGCAGAGAAGGCCCGAGACAGAGTTCATCGATAAAGGCGCTGATATTATGTTCGAGATCCTTCTGCTGTTTTATATAACGCACTTCGCCGTTCAATTTTCCCGAAAATATCTCCGGGAAAAAAAGTACCCTTCGCGTCCTGTCCCCCTTCTGTACACCGAACGCGATAAGTGAAATGACAAGAATCAGAAGGAGGAAGCCCGCCGTTATGTATAGATAGTGTTCGATGGTTAATTTCATTTTCATTGGGTAAATCCTTTTGTCTGTTCAAACCGATTTATAAATGTACAGATGCCATTATATATGCCGGTGGAGCATTTATTCAAGTAGCCGGGATCACTTAACAGCACGGCTTCGTCACTGTTGGTGATAAATCCAAGTTCAAGAAGAACGGAGGGCATTCGTGCGTTTCGAACGACGAACCACGATTCCTCTTTCATCCCCCTGTTGATCGTGACATTGCCCAACACGGCATCGAGACCGCCGAGAATGTCTGTGGCAAGGGTGATACTTTCAAGTGTATATTCTTCTTCCAGCATCGTGTTGAGGATGGGAATAATATCCTTTTCTTCGGTTTCTGCATCTTTTTCATCGATAAGATTCCGCCTGTAATCCGAAGGGAGATACCAGACTTCATAACCTTTTGCATTTTTATTAAACGACGCATTGAAATGAATTGATATATAGACGACCGCCTCATAATCCTCCACTTCAAGGTCATTGGCTATTTCAACACGTTCTTCGAGTTTCAGATACATATCCGTCCGGCGGGTGAGGATAATTTTCTTTTCAGGGTACCTGTTTCTGAAAAGGGAATCAAGCGTCAAAGCGACTTTGAGTGTCAAATCTTTTTCGTACAGGGTAAAGGTACCATTCTTTGTCTTGTGAGTATAAAGGGCGCCGGGATCCTTGCCGCCGTGACCGGGGTCGATGAGGATCACCTCGACATGCGGCGATGATAAGCGTTCTTTTTCCACGCGGGTGAAATACGAGGTGATTGCCGCGGCGGTTGAAGCGGGTATTACAATCCTGCCGTTTTCTCTTGATATTTTTTTAATCGACTTCAACTCCCGGTAATCGAAGAGAATCCAGGAAGCGCCGGGTTTGAATGAAACGGTACTCCCTTTTTTCGTGATCATCCCCGAATCGGTGACTGGATTCCATAATAGCCGCGCATTCTGTTCCTTCAGAAACGTTTCCATTTCAATCAGATCCTCTTCCCCGGCATAAAGGAAGGATGTGGTTATCGTCACAATGACGCCGAGTGAAAAAAGTATGTGAGGTTTTAATCTTCCCACGATATCAACCTTTGTTTACAGGAAAGATTTCGCTCAAAAGCGCGTTTCAGTGAATCGATGATATAAAGGCCGCCCTGAATTCCTCCTTTTAAAAATGCCCGCCAGAAACTTTTTCCCAGGATGCATGAACCGTGACGGCCTTCCCCTTCGAATTCAATGCCCGCAATCCGAACCAATGTCGTTATCGCATCTTTCATGAGTTCACCGTGCCAGTTCCTCACGGTTTCGTCCCCGATCGAAGGGAGTGGAAGTACTGTGATCGATTCCTGTTTTCCGATTTTATCGTCACATATAAACGGGATCATCATTTCGAATGCGTTTCTGTTTTCCGGATCATCAAGGGTGAATGCGGAAATCGTATTCACCCACGGTTCACCCGAGCGGGAGAAAAGGAAGTCTTCCGTTATCCTGTTGTCCGGCTCGAGCCTGATAATGATCTTCCGTACCGCTTCCTCGGCGCATACGATAGCCTCTTCGCGCAAGGGGGCTTTTGAGATGACGTTACCGCATTTTTCGACATTGTTTCTGGGAAACACGACCGTATCGCCCGGGCCTACCCTGCAGAACGTCGTCATGATATGAGGAGATTTCCCCGCTTCATCATAACCCGATATCGAATTGATCATTCCGGGGATCGAGATAAAGGCCCTTTCCGCAGACACATTCCTTTCCATAGTGGCCAGTCGTCCGGGCGGAAGGCCCATGGCGATGTGGAGTGCCGCTTCCGTCACTTCAATACCGGAAGAATAGGGAAACGTCCAGCCGGACATATAACCGCCCGAAAGCCGCGCCGCAATTTCCACAATGACCGGTCCGCCGGCCGTCACCTTGATATCCCCTTTGGCTGCGCCATTGACGATCCCGAGTGCCCGTATTCCCCGTTTAAACACGTCTTCCACCCTGGCGATTTCTGTTTCGGGAAGTGACGTGGGCATGGTATGACCCATCTCAACAAAATACGGAGGAAAACAGATATGCCGGTCCGCAATCCCGCAGACGGTGATGGTATTGTCGTAAATGATCGCATCCAGACTCAATTCCCGGCCGTCGATGAACTCCTCGACTATCGCTCTGCCCGAACGGGAATGAAAAACCGCGTTGCCGATTGCAGACCCGAGCTCTTCCGCCGAATCAACGCGCCTGACACCCCTGGCGCCCATGTTATCGACCGGTTTTACTACAAGCGGAAGCCGGAGTGACCTCAGTATCGAATGCGGATCGGCGGTTTTATCCGCGATGAAAAAGTCGGGGCACGGGACGCCGCCGGCTTTCAGCACGGACCGCATCTGTGCTTTGTCCGTCGCATTACAGGCGGCTTCGTAGGGAATACCGGGAAGGTTGAGTTTCTGAGCGACATAAGCAACGGTCGTCGAGAAATCGGTCCCGGCCGTAAAGATTCCGTTAAGCCCGAAGAGTTCATTGTAATACCGGGCTGTTTTTTCCATTGCCGCCAAGTCTTTCAGATCGATATGGGCAAAATGATCGGCAAGGGCTCTCCCCTCCGCCCGGGGATTTCCGTCGGCGACGATGACCCGCCACCCCTTTTCTTTTGCGATTCTGATCGACGGAAGCTGCATGGTCGAACCGCCGAGAATAAAAACCGTTTTTCTCATAACACGCCCCTTACCTTTTCCGCATATACTTCGAACGTATCACCCAGTCCTGCCGCCCTGCTTCCAAGTATCAAACATCTATTAAGCATCTTTTTCGGGTTTTTATCAATATCCTTCATCCCTGGGAACCGTTCGGGGTGGTGGCCGGTAATGACGATTTTTCTGACCGTAAAGCCGAAACGTTTCAGTACGCTTTTTACCATGCGCGGTTTCCAGAGGGTAAAGTGATCGGACGGATTCCGGCATAAAAACGATCGTAAGTCTTTTCTTGCCGAAATTCCCGAAGCACTGGGGGTCGAAAACGCAAAAAATCCTCCAGGTTTTAACAGACGGTTCACCTTGATGAGTATCTCCGAGGTGTTTTGAAAATGCTCGATCACAAACCACATTGACACGGTATCGTATGTTTCGCCGTTGGGAAACAGGCGGTCGTCCTTTTCGGTAAAATCACAGACATCGCAGTCGATCCCGAGGGTCTCTCTTACATGAACTACCGCATCCTCACATATGTCGATTCCCCTGCATCGGAAACCTTCACCAGCCGCAGCATCCAGAAACGGCCCGTACGCACAGCCGATATCCAGAAGAAAAGGGTTCGTGACGGCCCGAAGAAGCTTTTTGATAATCCGTATTCGTCTTGCTCCCGATTCCTTTATCGCCCTGAAATCCTCGAGGTATGTCTTTCCGTACTGTTTTCTGTACCCGGAAAAAAAATAGTCCCTGTCGTACCGCTGTTCCTCTTTACGGAAAAAAACGGCATGGATAATACGGCAGCCCGAACAGAGAAAATACGATTTTTCCGGAAACCGGGCGATGACCTTATTGCCCACCCTGCCGCATAGCGGACACGAGGCGTTTCCCGTCGGATACATGTCATTTATAATCGAAAGCAGTGACGGGAAATCGTTTTCTGAGTTGATGCGATAATCATCCAGCACGCGTTGGAAGGTATTCCCTGAAGCAAGAAGCCGCCGTAATTTCCCGATATCCGGTTTATGTACACCGATATGGGGAAGCCGGTAATGACCGGTAAGCCGTTTATGGTAGTTCGACGGATTAAAAAGGATAACGGGGACTCCGGCTGCAAGTGCTTCGAAACAGGTAAGTCCGAAGTGGGTGATGAGGCAATCATGTTCCGGGTAAAGGTGTTCCATCGATTCAGGATTATCGATAATTCGTACCCCTGCCGGCCACTTTTGGCTTGAAAAGCGGGGACCCCTGACAATCGTGACTGCTTCCGGTTTGTAGAATCCGTCTCCGATCAGGGTATCGGCTATTTTTTTGCTGAGAGAACCCGGATCGTCTCCGCCGAATGATATAAGTATCGTTTGAAACGGAAAAACAAAGCTTTTTTTTCTTCTCTCGGCCGCGGGAACCGTTTGAGCCGTGATATTCGGGCCATTTCTTTTTCCGCCTGACCGTACCGTCAACAACGTGTCGACAAGATATGGAATGAACGGGCGTGCGGAACCTCCCTCATCGACGGCGGCTGTTATACCGTACGCCGACATCGTTTCATATTGTTCTTTTGTCGTAGCGCGCCCGTCGATAACAATGAGATCCCATGACGGCGTTTCTTTCAGTGAAAAAACGAGCCTCTCCCGGCCCATTCCGGTGACAGCGGCCGCATCGGTATTTTTTTCTGGAATATAGAGAAAGGCATTGATATCTCCGTTGTGAAGAAGCGCCGCGCACCGCTTGAAATGTCCGATACCCCCTCCGGAAATCATCGAGGGAACAAGCAGCACCCGCTTTCCGGAAAAGGCCGCTTTTTTATTTCCGGCCTTCTTATCGTGTTCCCGCAGCCAGCGAATCACCTCATCAGGCTCCATCGGTCTCGAACGGTATAATTCATCGACGAGCCTCACGATCCATCTGTAGTCTTCTTCGGTATCAAGAGTGACCCTCGCGGACGGCATCACATATTCCGGAGGTGCCTGCTTTTCGAGAACACGATACCTGTTTCTGTTTCGATAAATATGCGTGGTCATATGTTCGCGTTCGAACGGATCCCTTGTATCTTTTTCCGAACGAAAAAGGGCCGCCGCTTCGACGACTTCGACCCCGGTTCCTATTGGAATACCGATATAATGACTCAGGTCGGCACCGGCTTCGGTATGAATATCCAAGATCCGTCTGGCAAGCAGCGGTGAAACAAGGGGGTTATCGCCTGTTGCCCTCACCACCCTCGTTACTCCATAGCGGCGTGCGGCCATACAAAATCGAAGCAGGACATCGTCTTGCGGACCTATAAAAAGTCCGAAACCTTCGGTTTCCGCATAGTGTGAAAGCTCGGGTGCGCTTTCCGCGTCGGTGAGGAGAACATAATGATCCGCGGAAACCTTCCGGAGAGCCCTCATCGCAAAGGCAATCACATTTCCCGACTTGAGCGGAAGCAGGGCTTTTCGTGGAAGACGTGTCGAATTAAGCCGGACCTGTAAAAAAATACCGGTGACTATTCTGGCACCTCCCATGTTTTGAGAAGGGTAAACGCATCGAGCCTGAATCGCTCCCTGTTCTTTTTTACCCACCTCCTTATGGTTTGAAACTCCCTGAAAGAATCGAATGGTCCGGTGTCCGAGTGAAGGATATAGGATAGAAGTTTCCGGACAGGGAGTACCCCGCTCCCCTTTTTACAGGTAATGAAGATATTTTTCAGATAAAACAATGTATATCCGTTCTTGGGTGTTGTGTCATCGGCTGAGATATCATGAGTATAGGAGAGTGTCAAATCGGGATTCAGCCTGATTGTTTCACCCCATAAAAAAGCCCTGAATCCGAAATCCATTTTCTGCCAGTATGGACTTTCAATCCGCGAATCATACCCGCCGATAGCCTTGAATTTCTTTTTATCGTAAATACCGCAGAAATCAAACGGGAAAATACTCCTGATTTTTTTCGTGGACGGCACCCATGGGACAACCTTGATATCCTTTTTCGATATGCCCGGCACCTGGATTGAGGGAATTATCTCATGCTTGACGTTTTTTAAAATCGGGACGCTGCATAGAACGCTTTTTTCATTCATTCGTTTTATGCACTCATCGGAAAGGGACGCGCGGTTTATCGCCATATTGCTCCACAGTACATAGACAAGATTGGATCGTGATTCGGAAATGCCGAGATTTATCTTTTCTCCTGCGCTAATTTTTTCCCTGAGAAGGAGAAAACGAACTTCAGGATATTTTTTTGAAAGCGGCTCGATATCGTAGGTGAGTTCGGGACCTTCAAAAAAGAGAACCTCGGTAAAAGGAACGGACCGCAGCCCCGCAATGAGATCCTCCCGATGAAACTTCCCCCCCCTGTTTAATAAGAGGATCGTCAGGCGGGGGGACTCCCCGGATCCCGGATCATAGGCACTGTCGCCCACGATCGTGTATTGAATCGAATTATATTCAGAAGTTATAGGTATAGTACTCATCGCATCGTTTGCATATATCGGGATAATCCTTTCCGGTATGAAGCCGGTAAAAACTTTCGCCGGTATTCCATATCGAATCAATGGAATCCTCAAACACGTTTCCCAGGATATGTTCCCGCCTGATATCCTCTCGGCACAGAGGAACGGTACCGTCAATCAATACAGCCATCTCCCGTTTTACATGCCAACATGGGAAACGATTAAGCGGAGAAAGATCGGTAACCTTTTTATCGGGCAGGAATTCGGAAAACGCGTCATATTTTTGGACTATCACATTCTCCGTCTCTTTATGCCAGTTTTTATAGAATTGTTCGAGATCATCCTCGTTATCTTTCATCCTAACAGCCTGGACATAGACCTGTTTTGGATTTATTTCACGCAATATCGATACCGTCCTGTATGCCTCCTCATAACCTTCTCCCCGCAGCATCCTGTATATTTCCTTTGACCATGCATCGAGACTCACGATCCAGGAACATTGTTTTTTACCGTACCGCGCGATCTCTTTTAATACGGATTCGTTCCATCCGATACCCGAGGTTTCGATCACAAGCGAGAGGGACTTCCTTTTCAGCACTTCTCCGGCGAGCGAAGCAATTTCGGGATGCAGCGCGGGTTCGCCCCAGAGTGAAAGTCCGATCACCGCATCATCAGAAAAAGTTTCGATATCGTCGAGTATAGACTTGAAATGCTTATACGACATATATCCGGTTTTTTTCCTGACCTCCCCCGCGATCAGGGGATAGGGACAATAGGTACACGTCTGTGGACATGGTTCTGAAATCTGGATTGAATAATATGCGGGTAATGTCCGCAATATCATGGGATTTTCATCGAGGAGGCGTATGATAGAAGGTTCGGATGTTGCCTTTTCGGATGCAAGTCGCTCGAGCAGCATGAAGTTTCGTTTTGTATCGGCGGTAAGAGAGACTCTGAGAAGACGTAAATCTTTCGGGGCGAGTTCAGTTTCAATATCAAAGGCATTAATGTCGGTTTTTATCAGGTTAAAGATGCTTTCTCTTGTGATGGTATCTTTTCCCTCACCGGAAAGGGTTATCAGTCTGGAAATAATATCATGAGAGATAAGTTCGGGTGTGAGTCCGTATGGATAGCCGTCTGAACAGGTATAATCTGCGAGTGACTGTTTATGGTGACGATACATTTTTCCGGCAAGGCCGGCATCGAGATACGGACAATCGGCATAACAATAAAAAATAACGTCACATCCCTTTGAAACCTCTTTGAGTGAATGGAGAAGTTCTCCGACATTCCAGGACGCTTTCGTTATAGCTTCACAGGAAGGTTGTGCAATGGTATCCATGTTACCAAGCAGAACCACTTTTTCGACATGGGGCAGCGCCCCGGCGTATGCGAGTACGGCATCAAAAGCATTTTTCCCGTCTATCAGCGTTTCATAAGTAAAACGCGTGCAGGATATCCCATTAATGACGGCGACATTTTTCATAAGCAAAAGAACTCCCGACATGCAAACATACAATGATCTTGTTTGCTTATAGTATCGACACAATCAGCGACCTTTTACAGAGAATCTCTTGACCCTTTATCATATGAAGTCTACAATAGACGCTCCTTGTAGAAGTATTCCATAACTGGATGAACGATACATCATAGTAATATCATTCATTGTATACCAGTATTTTTAAAGAGAGGCAACGGTTTAAAACGAAAGGCGGACCGGTCGGCGTCGTCAACCACCGCAAATATACCCACATATGGAGAGAAGGAACATTTATGGATAATAATATCAATGACGTGCGCCCGTTCTGCGCCTATCACTATAATCCCATGAAGATCGGAGACATCGGTGCGTGTCTCTCGCAACCATATGATGTTATTTCCCCTGCACAACAGGAGAAATACTACCGGCGGCATGAAAACAATATCATTCGCCTTATTCTTGGAAAATCGGAAACAGCAGACAATGCCCTGAGCAATCAATATACGCGGGCCCGCGATTATTTGAAAACGTGGTGCGATCAGAATATCCTGCATAAAACGGCAAGGGATTCCTTCTGGGTGTACGAACAGGAGTTTAGAATCAATGACGGCGGACCCAGGAAAGTAAAGGGATTTATCGGAAAAGTACGCCTTTACGATTATGAGGAGATGAGGATTCTTCCGCACGAAAAAGTACTTCGTGACGCCCTCCTGGACAGAATCAGACTCACTGAAACGACAAATACGCAATTCGAATATATCTGGGGTATGTATCAGGATAAAGGATTTGTGGTTGATAATATTCTGGATGAATGTTCAAAGGAATCCGGGATTATCGATTACATTGAACCCGATACATCGGTCCGGCACCGATTATGGCGCCTGGTCGATCCCGGTATGTGCGAACGAATACAAGCAACACTATCCGGGTGCAGGATATATATCGCAGACGGACATCACCGTTATCAGACGATGCTTCATATCCGGAATGAATTCCGGAGAAAATATCCCGATGCAGGACCGGATGCCCCATGGGAGTTCATCATGATGTTTCTGGTCAATACCTCCCATGAAGGACTCACTATTCTCCCCACTCACAGGGCGGTTCATCATCTTTCGATCGGTAACTGGGATACGGTCATGAGTGATGTGTCGCATCATTTTCACGTACGGGAATATCGATGGGAAAACCGGAATGAAAAAGAAGTGAGAAAAACTTGGCTTGACAGGATTAAAACGGAAAATGAGGAGGAACACCAGTTCGGATTGTATCTCGGGGGCCGGGAGTGCTACTATCTCCTCACACTCAAGGATTCGGAAGCATACGAGGAACTGGTCGACCTCGATCAGTCGTCCGCGTGGAAACGCCTTGACGTAAACATCGTCAATTACCTCCTGTTCAAGCAGCTACTCGGCATTTCCGAGGAACAGCTTGCCGCAAATACAAATGTCCGGTATATCGTCGATCCGAACGAAGCGGTCGAATCGGTTGCTGAGGGCCGCAATCAGGCGGCCGTTATACTCAATGCCACAAAACTGAGTGACGTCATCGCTATTTCCGATAACAAGGAAGTTATGCCCAGAAAATCGACTTTTTTTTACCCGAAGCCCGTATCCGGACTTGTAATGTATTCTATAGATCAACATTAAGTAGTAAGATAATGTAGACAATTATGGCGGATGACGCTTTTGCCAAAGGAACCGGAGAAACATTAAAAAAATGTTACCGGATTTCCGAAATTACACATCTTATACGCACGATGCTCGAGGGCGAGTTTCAGGATATTACCATCGAAGGTGAAATATCAAACTTCAGACCCTCGAGTACGGGCCATTATTACTTCAGCCTGAAAGACAATGAAGCCGTTATTTCAGTGGTCATGTTCAAATCGCGGCTTGCCTTCCTCTCGTTTACTCCGGCAGACGGAATGCTCGTACGGGCGATGGGAAGCATTTCCGTTTATCCGAAACGCGGCAATTACCAGTTGATTTGTGAAAGCATGATTCAGGCGGGTGCGGGCGCGATTCTCGCTATGCTTGAAAAGAGAAAACAGGCCCTTGCCGCCCAAGGATTGTTCGATTCGTCGAGGAAAAAACCCCTCCCCCTTTTCCCGTCAAAGGTCGCGGTAGTCTCTTCTCCGACAGGCGCAGCGTTGCGCGATATTCTCAGGGTTTTACGACGGCGCCATTCGGGTATCAACCTGGTGATCCTTCCTTCGCCGGTTCAGGGCGATGAAGCGGCTGCGTGTATTTCTGAACAAATCAGGATCGCGAACCTTCACAATCTTGCGGAAGTGTTGATTGTGGGACGCGGCGGCGGTTCTCTCGAGGATCTTCTGCCGTTTTATGAGGAGAATGTCGTACGGGCGATCGCAGCTTCCGATATCCCCGTGATTTCAGCCGTGGGTCATGAAACAGACATTACCCTCTCCGACCTTGCAGCGGATGTCCGCGCCCCGACACCATCCGCTGCCGCTGAAATGGTTTCGGCTTCGAGGGAGGATCTTTCAGTGCGGGTTGAAAAAGCGGCGGGGGCAATCCTTTCAAATATCAATCAGCGTCTTGAAAAAATCCACCTTTTGCTTCAACACTTTTTACCCGACAATCTCGAACGAACCTTCAGGATGTATATTCAACCGCTGCTTCTTCGTTTCGACGATGCAAAAGAATCATTGATCCTTTCTTTTGATTTCCATATCAGAGAAAAAAAACACAGACTGGACCTCGTGCATAACGCATTGATCGCCGGATCTCCCCTTTCAATCCTGAAACGTGGATACGCGGTCGTCACCCAAGTCAAAACGGGAAAGGCGCTTACCTCGCCCGAACCTGTAGCAAACGGAGAAAGGCTTCACATCCGATTATCGGAAGGGATTCTGGACGCCACAGCCGTGAAAGGAGAAAAAACAACATAATGAAAACATTCGAAGAACGATTGGTACGCCTTGAAAAAATCAATGAAGAAATCCAGAGTGGAGACATTCCCCTTGAAAAGGCGGTTGCCCTTTTTGAAGAAGGAATCGCACTGTCAAAAGGTCTTGAAAAAGAACTTGCAAAAATAGAAAGAAAAGTTGAAATCCTCATTAACAAACCCGACAAGCCCGATATCAAACCGGAACTCGAACTGTTTCCCGAGCTTGATGATAAAGAAAACGTATAAAATAACATACATGGCAACATATTACATGAGATTAACCCACTGTTTTCTTTTTTTTCAGGTAGTATTCCAAGTGATCTGTGTGGTTATTTACTCTGCCCCGTCGGATGACCGGTATCTGACGGTCATCTGTCCATCTTCTGCCGCAGACGCATTCTGCTTTGCAGACGTTTTCTGCTTTCCTCACGAAGCAATATCCGTTGCCAGATACGTTCGACAGCCAACTGCAATTCGGGTTCGAGTCGTTGCCGCCAGGAAAACAGGTAATGCTGTGCGCACGTTCCCATGACCAGGAGGTCCTGTTCGGCCATGGTCCTGATCACGGTATTGGGATTGAGAAGAAGTGTCGACTGGCAAATCGGTCTTATCCCCGCAATCAATTCATATTCTTCATCGACATACATAAGGGAACCGAGGACGTCAATGACCGCCCGTGCCGTGATATACCCTTCTCCGCCGCCGGATACCGTGCTCGTTCCCGTCACCTCCCATTCGACCGCGTCTCCTATCAGATGCGTAACGACGATATCGTCTTCCGAAATTAAAAACGAATAGTAACCGTCGTTTTTCATTTCCTGACTCAGTCCCAGCCAGGCTTTTATCATTTCGATTCGGTCTTCGGGTGTCGATAGTGTGATCTGGTTGTCGATAAAAAAGCTTTGGAGGTAAGATTCATCCCGAATGAGTATCACGGTTCGACCGGCATCGATGGCCACGATGCTGTTTTCTCCAAGCTGTTCGTCCGGAGGACCGTACGCCACGGGCCACTGATTGAGATAAACGCTGTAAAATACAAAACCGGGAAGAATATAGTCAACCGATTCATCTGAAATACGCTCCCGGCGGTAACCGGTCAGGTCGATACGATTTTCTTTTGCCCAGTTCTGAATCAACTCCTCATCCTCCGCCCCCTGTGGAACCGGTGTCGGGGTAAGACAGTCGGCAAATTCACCGATCAGTCCCACGTAATATCGAGCGATGAGAAGGGCATCGACGATATCGATCGCGCCATCACAATTGGCGTCCGCCGCTTGCGTATCGAAATTGGCGGGAATCAACCCGACATAGTATTGGGCGACACGAAGACTGTCTGTAATATCGATATTACCGTCCGAGTTTGTATCGCCGATAACGGTCTGTGAGGGTGCGAGGACGGCCGTACAGAATAAAAACAGAAACAATAACGTCGTTTTTTTTATCCATGGTGATGTTTTTTTCATTTTTTTTCCTTTTCGTATATAACATTTTTACCATAAGTCATGGTATTGCCGGATACCTCTGAATTCTTACCGACTTCCGGTATCCAGTATACACCGACGTATTATCGTTGTCAATTTTTTTCGTTTCACAATATATTGTTTTTACGATATCGTCGACGCGCTCCTTGTCGCACAATATTACGTCGGTACCTTTCCCTCCAATTTCAACCCGGCGGCGGTATGGATCACGCCCCTTCCCTGGTCATAGCTTCGGATGGAGCGCCCGTTTTAACCGGTTATTCGGAATCAACCGATATTTACGGCTGCCCCGGTCACGGAAGCACCGACGGCTCCCAAGTAAAACTGAAAGCCGAATAAGGGCGCAAGCTTCGGGGGGAAAAGAGGACGACATACGACTCGCTTTTTCCGGGTAAAGGGCGTGGAGAAAAATGCATTTTTTTTCTCTACGCCTCTTTTTTTCCTTGACTTTATTAAAAGCTTTTTTTATCATGGATTTAATTAAGTGTATAGTATACAATCCCTTGAAAAAAGCGGGTGGTTATGAAAAGCAAGTATTTAAATCAGATTAAAGCCTTTTTATTGGCTCATCAGATAGGAGAGGACCGTGGGGGATATTTAACCAAGCTGGAACAAATCTATACCATGCCCCTTTCGGAATGGAACGGTAAACTGCCTTCCGCAGCCAAATTCAAGCCGAATCTCAAACGCTGCAAGGTTGTCGAAGCAACGCCCAAAAAGCCGATTATTCCGTGGTGGTGGTATATGGAGCAGCACGAACCCGTTCCCTCTATTGTCGAAAATATCTATAAAAATATCGAGTTTGATTTTGTCCTGCTGTATCCCGACAAGAACGTCTGGATATATATAATCGTCGAACCCGATAAAAAAGAGCTCGAATTACTGAAAGACCAGAGAAATCTCCGCGCGTTTATCATGATCAGTCTTATAAATAAAAACCTTTCTCCGAAAGAGCGGACGTCTCAACGGCTCAGACTCGCGAAAGTGATGAATTCTACCGATATAAAAAAAATATTCACGTTTGTCGCGTTCTCACAGGATTATCCGTATTTTAAATCACTTTCAAAGCAGATCCCCACACTCAGCAGTATAGTCGGGGCATCCACAACGAACTGGAGAATCTATTATCCCGGCGAAAAACATATCTTTTCTAGCTTCAGGGATTTACTGGATACATTATTTTAATACGGATTTCTCTCTAATTCGGTAATAGAGGGGAGTAAAATGCACCTGCCGTCAGTGTGATTCAAGGATTTTCCTTTTCATAATAGCGCCCGTCGATATAGAATCCGGTACAAGAAACAGTATGTTCATTTTCCAGATGGGGGAAAATGGTGTGCATTTCCTTTCTTCCGTCAATGAACGAAAGGTACAGCAGGTTATCCAGTATCCGGTATGTGCCTGAGGCTGCCGTTTGTTCATCCCCAAGTAATCTGAATTCTTTTTCCGGTGAAAAACAGAAATCCGGATAACGGGAATCAATATCATTCGTATTACCTTCGATGTTCGCTTTCGTTGCGGCATATCGGTAATGACCGGAGAGTGAACTGTCGTTATCCAGCACACCATCAATGCGGATAAAAAGATCTCCGTCGATACTCACCTTCCGGTCATCGATTTTATGAAAATTATAGATAAAGCGCTCACCGTCAGGATAGGTAATTATCATTTTTTTTCCTCTCACCCTGTATTTCATCACCTTTTCCTTATTCCACTGATACCGGGCCTCGACATCCAGTTCGAGTATGCTCATTGGTTCGCTTCGATGACAATATCCCCTCGGATCGAAGATGAACCATTGTTGCTCGTATGTACCATCCCACAGTATTTCATGCGGTCCTTCGTACACCCCCTTCAGTTTCATTCCCGAACCGCTGTTTTTGAGTACCGGTATTTTTTCCCCTAGGGCAATGGTTTCCAATATCATAAAGGCAACCCCACTCATCTCGTCGATTCTATCGATAGTGCTGTCGGCATAAATTCCCATTGCGCATCGCCCGTCGGCAATACCGATAATATAGGTAATTCTGAGGGTTCCTTTCGAGGCTTTGCCCGCAAGCTGGTAACTGAATGCCTTGCCGCCGGCTATATCGATGTTTTCTCCGGCCCCGACTTTTCTCAGGGAAGGATCCTCTTTTTGTATCCGTTCGACAAAGATATCCGCCGTCTCTTTGGCCGTCATCGCGCGTTCAAACCGCGGAAGAAAAATCAGATTGACATTGCCCTGATCGATATCCGATTCACTGTATATGATGCTTATTCTGCTTTCCCCGCCGTTGTTTGTTTTTACCACACGCCATTGTGTTGTTTCAAACTCGGGCAGATGAAGAATCGCCGTTGAGGACGGAGACCGGTAAAATTGCCTGAAAAAAATATCGTCCATACTGTTTTCTTGATATCAGTATAATCGAGGGATACGATGATTACCAGAAAAAAAGTACGATATTGCCGTGCGGTCATTTTACCATTATTTCAAGGCACTTGAAGAACTGCCTGATTTCTATTAAAATGAATAACCGGAGAGGCAAAGCACATGTCGTTATAAATAACGATGTCGTTACAAAAAACGAATGGGAGACAGGTGATGATGAACGGATTCAAAACAGGTTTGTTGATGCTCTGTATATTGATCGGTTTACAGACAGGTCTTGGCGCGGATGGAAATCTTGTTGTCAACGGGGATTTTGAAGAAGTGGCATTCAATCTTCCCTCTTACTGGGACAAAAATGCATGGAAGATGGAAGATGAGTACACGAATTTCTACGTGACGCCCGAAAATCCAAAATCGGGAAAGTATGCGGCCGTCATCGAGAATTTAAAATCAAACGACGCCCGGTTGATCCAGAAGGTCATTGTAAAACCTGAAACCGTCTATACCCTCTCCTGTTTCGCGAAAGCGGTAAACCTTCCCGCAGACAGGGTAGGTGCGGGTATCTCCGTTATCGAATACGAACGGGGATTCTGGGACAATGGAACGACGATCCACGATACGATGGGAGATTGGGAATACCTTTCGTATACGGTTAAAACCGCTCCCAATCAGACGATTCTCAACGTTGCGATACGACTCGGCGGATACGCGGGTGATACGGTCGGAAAAGCCTTTTTCGACGATTTTCGGCTGGTGGAAGAAAGGAATATTTCGGGCCTGTATATCCATGACATCGGTGCAATACAGCAGCCAAAGCAGGCATCGAAAGCCGTATCGTCACCGGTGCTCGTGGTCCTTATCATTGCTGCCGCTATTATCCTGTGCCTGATCGGCGTATTTCTCATCTATCTTTGTATCTTCAAACCGAAACAAAAAAAAGAAAAGGACATCGCATCCGATTTTTCAGATAAAACAGACGATTCCGAGATATCGATTGAAACGGCACTCAGAAGTGAAGAAAAAGCGCGGATGACCTACAAGGATATTATTCTTGCCGGAAGCCTTACCGTCATTTATGCGATCATCGCATTTACCAATCTCGGGTATTGCAAGGCGCCGCAGACATACTGGCAGCCGTCGACACGGGGGGAGTTTGTCGTTGTCGACTTTGGGAGAACCAGAACCGTGAATCGCATCTATTATATGTCCGGGCTTCCCGGACAGCACGAACCGGATAAAAACAGATACGAAGTCGAATATTCCCACGACAACCGGACATGGACACACGCGGCAACGATCGATCCAAAGACCATTTACTGGTGGTATTACAAGGAAACGAGTTTCAACGCCCGGTATGTTAAAATCACAGTCGATGTGCCCGGTTCATGGCTTATGGAAGTCGTCTTTGTGGGTCCCGAAAGCAGGGATCCCATTCATATCGATAAAATTATCCCCGGATATCAGAGTCTTTTCAGCAAAGGGGATGTTAAAAATCTCTTTGACGAGCAGAACACCTATACCTACCGTCCTTCCATTATGTCCGGAATGTCGCCGGGGTTTGACGAACAATATCACGCCCGGACGGCGATGGAACACATTGTTTTCCGCGTTCCGTACGAAGACACGCATCCGCCCCTCGGAAAACTCCTCATGGCACTCGGAATTCTCATCTTCGGGATGACGCCGTTCGGGTGGCGTTTCATGGGAACCTTTTTCGGGGTGCTCATGGTACCGCTTATGTATGCATTCGGCAAACAGCTTTTTAAGAAAACCGAGTTCGCCTTTATCGCATCCTTTCTTATGGCATTCGACTTCATGCATTTTTCACAAACACGTATAGCGACCATCGACTCATACGGTGTCTTTTTCATCCTCCTCACCTTTTACTTTATTTATCGATATTACAAAATGAGTTTCTTCTCCTTCCCCTTTAAAAAGACACTTGTTCCCCTTCTTCTGGCCGGTATCGCCTGGGGACTGGGGATCGCGAGCAAATGGATCGCACTTTACATCGGGCCGGGAATATTTATCATTTTAGCAGCATCGCTTTTTAAACGAATAACGGAAAACAGGCGAATGAAAACCAGGTTGAAATCGAAATCCCTGAAAAAAGACAGGGACGAATGGAACAGAATCAGGCTGATCACCTCACGATTCGGCGGACATGTCATCGCCACTTTATGCTTCTGTATCCTGGTATTTCTCATACTCTCACCATTGATTTATGCACTCGCCTATACGCCCATTCTTTTTTCAAAGGACATTCCCGGACCGCAATGGATCATCGACAACAGCATCGATATGTATAATTATCATAATGCCATCAAAGATTCTCATTCCTATTCTTCCAAATGGTGGCAATGGCCGTTCATTACCAAACCGATGGCGTTTTACTTCGGAACAAACCTTCCGCCCGAGAAGGACCAGCGGCTTTTCTCTTTTGGTAATCCGGCCGTCTGGTGGATCGGAAGCATATCAGCCCTCGTGTTGCTGGGAATGATGATATCCGGAATCGTACGGAGAACAAGAACGACCGGCAAGAAAGCACCTAAAAATATAAAAACAGGAACCCTTCTTTATGAGTTTGCGAATAACAGGGAATACGGTGATGATGAACGCTTCATTATCCTCATCGCGCTTGCCTCGAACTATCTCCCGTGGATCATCGTTCCCCGGAGGCTTACCTTCATCTACCATTTTTTCGCGAGTGTCCCCTTTATCATATTCAGTACCGTATATCTGATCAGCCTTGCAAAAAAACGCCTGATCCCCTATATGCGGGAAACACTCGGGGAACGGGCAAAGGCCTTTATCATCGCGAACTACGCGGTCATTTACGGCTATCTTGTAATCGTCCTCTTTCTCTTTATCATGTTTTATCCGATTATCGCCGGAACGATCACGGACAGGGCATATATAAGAGATTGGCTGGATTGGGATTTGTTCCCTCAGTGGTATTTTCAGTGATTGTATCACTCACGATAGGTGATTTCGTAATGATAGATGAGGGCGAGTTCTTCTTTTTTAGAATCATCGAGCCGGTAACACCGTGTTTCAATATGATTGCCCTGTTCGTCATAGGAATATCTGTATTTTATTCTGGGAAGTTCCTTTGTCGCATCATGCACCTCTTCGATCGTGTTTCCCTCATCGTCATAGTATGTCCTGTGCCGGTAAAGGAGACTCCCATCCGGTTTGAAACGCGCCCATTCGATCAGATTCCCTTCGGCGTTATATGAGTTCACCAATGTGGAAACGGCAGTATTTTCATCACCGTATATGACGACCGACTCTTCCTTTGCGGCGGTACCGGTATGATAGCGGTATGTTTTTTTTGTTAACAGTGTTCCCGATTCCGAATATTCGACGATATCGGTCTCCGATCCCGCTTCATCATAGTGAAAAACCCTGCTGATTCCGTTTTCTTTGCTTTGAAGAAGTTTCCCGCCGGCATCATAGGTATAAATATCTTCTTTTGTCGTATATTGTTTGGTCACAAAATTCCAGGCATATTCACGGGAACGGGTAAGGTTTCCGTTCCCGTTATAGGTATACTCTTCCCTGAAGTTGAGGTTCCCCTCACCGTTATACTCTTCGACTTTTACCTGACGGCCGGCGGTATCATAATGAGTGATATTACGAAAATGAACGGCACCGTTCATTGCATACTCGGTTCGCTCTTCTTTTTTTTTGCAGCCGGTCGAAAAATAGGTCGTCTTGCCTTCCGTCAAAATAATCTCCCTGTCGTTTTCAGTCATCGTTTTTATAAATCCGGTAACATTCCCGTTACAGTCGTAATGCCGGCAGGAAGAATAGAAAAGCTTTCCGGTTCTGTCATCCTTTGTTTCCCTGGTCAATCGACCGGCTTCATTATAGTAATAACGGTGCCTGGCGAGGAGTGTTCCTGAAGCATCATAATATCGTTCTTCAGTTATATTACCCTCTTCATCGTATTCCTTGTAACCGCAAGAGACGAATGTGTTTTCCTCCTCATAACCTTTCATCTCGAGAATCATTCCCGCCCGATTGAAGCGGTATATTTCCCTGTTCAAAAGGACCTTTTCCTGTGTCCTTTTGCCGTCGTTAATCCCGTAACATTCCCTCATCCATTCTGCGACCTCCTCTTTCAATCCGAACTTTTCCGTATCCGTTTTCATCGAGGACTCCCCGCCGCCGCAAGCGGAAGCCTCTCGGGCGATTACCCTCGATTTATCGCATTGCCATGCCGTCAACAATATAAACAGGATTATCGGCAGTATTCTTTTCATGATGATTTTCATCTCCATCGGGCTCAAGGCCGATTTAATAACTCATATAACACAACCATATAAAAAAACGTGGTGCATTGTCATGATAAAAACACCACGTTTCTCTAAAAAACACTTTCTTTCTTTCGATGATCGCCTCAGGCCGGGAAAAGAAGAAGATGACAAATCCGCATCTATTGCCAGCCTTCTATTCCGCGAGTGGCCCGGGCATTATCATCGAATAATCCCCTGCAGCCCGCATCGTCATTACTCCATTGCGGGGCGTAAAGCCATGTTCCGGTTTGAGCCCAGCAGGCCCCCCAATAGGCCACACCCTTGCAGTTTGAATAATTCCGTGCCGTTGATAGAAAATCCCGCATATACTGGTATTGTCCGTCCTGATCCTGTGAATATCCGCTTGTCGAATGATTCGCTTCACTATGTTTCCAGTACATTGCCGTTTCACAGACCCACATGTCCCTGTCGCCGAAACTGCTTATTCTGCCGGCCATGGTACCGAGACCGCCATGCCACATGATGTAGTGGGATATTCCATAGACATCGACCTTCGCGCCGAGACTGCTGAACCATGAATAACTTCCCTCGGCACTTTGAACCATTACCGGCAACGATGAGACCGATTTCACCGCATCATATCCCTTGTCGACCAGTCTCCTTTTATTCGATCCTGTCGCTCCGCACATCATATTATCGATCTCGTTTCCCACTGCGACCATATCGAGATTGCCGACCCCGATCGCGTTGAGGGTCTCCCGGGTATAATCGTAGAGTTTCTGTTCCAACTGGCTGATGTCACCCGGCCAGCCCGCGGGACGCGCATTCTGTCCGGGATCGCACCACCAGTCCGAATAGAAAAAGACAAGAAGGACCTTGAATCCCTTGCTTTTTGCCGTCCGGACAACGTCCCTGACATAACTGGTGGTCTGGTAAAGCCCGTGGTCGCCCGGAGGACTGACCAGTACCCTGATCCTTATCCAATCAAAACCATGATTTTTCAATATATCAAGATAATGACCGGAAGTTCCGTTTCTATCTTTATAAACGACTCCCCTTTCGGTCGCAAAATTTCCTTCTGAAATATCGACTCCTCGGGCAAAACCTCCGGTGCCTGCATCCGGTGTCGGTGTTACCTGGGGCGGCTCGGTTGCCGGCGGATTCGTCTGGGAAGGCGGCGGCGTCTGCAATCCCACAGAAATCTGTGCAATGACGAGTGCATCGACGATATTGATCTGTCCGTCTGCATTTATATCAGCCCTGCTCTGGTCGAAGTTGGACGGATTGAGTCCGACGGTGTATTGGGCGACGAGAAGTGCGTCGACAATCGTAATGCTGTTGTCGTTATTGACATCGCCGGGTCCCTGGGCGCCGAGGTAGAAACAGGGCACCAGACATAATAAACACACACACATAATAGTTTTTATTGCATGATTCATGTTCATTTTATTTTTGTTCTCCTTTCAATCCAGACTTTTTTCTTTTACGCCATTATAGCATGACAAATCGGCTGCCGTAAATTAAAACTTTTTTAAAAAGGTAAACTATCTATACCGGAAAGAAAATTATTTATCCCTGACTTGATAAAAGCGGTCGAGGAGTCGAAAAATGTTTTTATTTGTCGTCATCAATCAGGTTTTCAATGCAGCACGATTTTTTCGAGCGTTATATTATACACAAAGCGGCATCGAACATAACAATTATACACAATCAGTCAGATAGAATCATTTATATCGCGGGCGATTAACCACTCAGGGAAAATCTTCGGGAAAAATGACATAATCTCCTATTTCGACACCGATCTCTTCAAATGTTCCCCGGTTGACTTCAAGGGCATACATGTAGGATAGCTGCGGTTTGACCGGTGTGGTCGAAAATGGAATCATGTGCTTGATATCCCTGATCTGGCCTTCATGCGAGAGAAAGGCGATCGAGAGGGGTATTGATGTGTTTTTCATCCAGAAAGCGCCGGTGACATATTGTTTATAAATGAAAAGCATCCCCTCCCGCTTTCCCAGTTTCTTTCGGAACATGAGTCCTACTTCCTGTGCCGCCTGGGTCCGGGCGCATTCCACGGTGAAGGGGATTTCCTTGATTCTGATCACGATAGTCTCTTTTTTTTCATCACACGATGTTATGCATAGAAAAAGAAGAATAACGATCGCAATGATTTTATTCCGCATACAACATAAGTCCTTTCAGATACTCGCCTTCAGGATGAAAGAGGGAAACGGGATGATCTTGTGAAGCGGCAAGTTCACCGATTATCCGCAGCTCTCTGCCCGTTCTCACCGCCGCCTCTCTGACTGTTTCCCTGAAAAGCGTTTTATTTATTGAAGAAGAACACGAAAAGGCGGCGATAATGCCGTCCGGATGACATTTTCTTATCGCCTTTTCTGCAAGACGGCGGTACCCCTTGAGTGCGCCTTCCACTTCCGCCTTTCTCCGTGCGAACGGCGGCGGGTCCAGGACGATGATATCGAATGATTCGCAGCCTTCGAGAAACTCGAAGGCATCTCCGCATATCCAGGTAAAAACCGATTCATCCATTTCCGGATTGAGGGACAACTGTTTATGCGAAAGTTCGACCGCGTGCGCGGAACTTTCAACGGAAACAATACGTAATGCACCGCCTTTGGCCGCCGCGAGCGCGAACGCTCCGGTATAGGAAAAGCAATTGAGTACCGTTTTCCCCTTGCAGTAACGTGAAAGTATGGACCGGTTATCACGCTGATCGAGATAAAAACCCGTTTTTTGTCCCTGTTTGATATCGACAAGAAATCCGATCCCGTTTTCTTCGATCCGCTCGATCCCGTCACCCTCCCCTTTGATATAGCCGTTTTGAAGGGTAAGGTTCTCTTTTCTCGCCGCAAACTCGTCCCGCCGCAGATAGACCGCTTTTTCGGGGAAGAGGGAGGAGAGGACGGCGGTAATCGTTTCAATTTCCTTTTCAATCCCGTAGACAAGCGGTTTTAAAACGATGGTGGTATGATAGACATCGATAATAAGACCCGGTATTCCGTCGCCTTCTGCATTGACAAGCCGGTATGAGTTTGAGTTGATGAAAAGCCGTTGCCGCAATGCCGCCGCATTGTGTATTCGTCGTTCAAGCCAGCCGCCGGAAGGCATGTCCCGGCCGAACGATATAATACGAACGGCGATATAGCTTTCCGCCGAATAGAATCCCCAGCAGCAGATCTCTCCCTCCTGATTGTATACCGGCACCATCTCACCGTTTTCGGGCGGATCGTCCTTTACGGCGATCGTCTGTCTGAAAAGCCATGGATGACGAAGAGAAAGCAGCGATTGTTTTTCCTTTTTAACCGTGATCATACAGAAGGGAACATATCACGGAAACGGCCGGCTGGTAAAGGGATAAAAATGGCTCAAAACTCTTCCAGAAACCTCTCACGCGATACGGACCTGAGGTCGTCTTCCATTTTTCCTTCGCTTTTCAGTTCTTCGAACACCTTGATATCGATATATTTGACGCTGAGGGGTTTCTCGAGCGACAGCCTGACATCACTGAAATGCCACACGACATGTGAAGGGTCGAGTAATGTCGATTCACCGTATTTGCCGGTCAGGGTCGTATAGAGGGTGTAGTAGTCGAGTTTTTCCGTATCAAGGACTATGATGATGATATAAAGCTTTTCATTGTTGAACTGGAAGTACGCCCGTTTGACAAACGAGTTTCCTCCGCATTCGATAAGCCGTTCTTCGGTAACGGGCAGGAAGGTGACATCGGGATCGCCCCGGTAATCGAAATACGGATCTTCAAAAAGAAGGGTTTTTACCTCATCAATATGCATGCCGAGGGTGATGCCCCTGAACCCTGAGGGGCCTGTCTTTGCCGCTGCGGTATCGATACCCGATTGCGGAAAAATATAGGCAGCGCAAAAAAAAATCACGGCGGGAAAAACAACCATCTTCGTTTTGCTCATACCATTTTCCCCGATTATTTTGAAAGCGCGATACTCAGCGCGGTTGATAATTTTAAAATGTCCTTGTTTCCCTTTCTGATCCGTTTACACAGCACAACGGCGATTTCCCTCAATATTTTGTAACCGAGTATCGGATGCAACTGGCAGAGAGTTTCGAAATCTTTTCGTTTTATCTCATACAAGTAGCAATCGGAAAGGGCGGTGATGGTGGCACTCCGCGGTTCGTCTTCGAACATTGCCATTTCACCAAAAAACGACACCTGTGACGAATCAAGCTTTACCATCGATTTTTCGGCCTTGCTGAATCCTTTCTTGCCAAGTTTGAGTGTCAGATTATTGGAGACCACGACATGACCGTCAGAAAAGAGATACATCGTGTCGCCGATATCCCCCTCTTTTACGATTATCCGGCCGGAGGGTATCTCGACCGGTTTGGCTATATTCCATACGAGATCGAGTTCTTCTTCGGTGAGGGGAGAAAGAATTCCGACTTCCTTGAGAAACTCTTTTCCTCTTTTTTTTGATTGTAATTTCATCACCTTGCTCCTGACATTTCAAGCCGCACGACTGATGTGGTAATTCTCATCCACATAAGTTTCATTCATATATCCATATATTATTCCGATGTTCCGATCACGAATGCCGTATCCGTTTCCCTGATAAGGTAACCCGGATCCGGATTAAGCAAAATCCTGCCCTCTTCCTTTTCCTCTTCGAGCAGATCGACTTCCGCTTCCATGAATTTACGTTTGATAAACTCGTCGATCGCATCCGACTCTTCCGAAAGCAGGTCATCCAGCTGAATCTTCTTTTCAGCGCAGAGAAATCCTATAATGATTCCCTTTCCGGTCGAAAAAAAATGTTCAAGCAGTTCCTTGAAAGGCTTTCCGACAAACGATGAGGGTACTTGAACCTGTTTGATAATGTTCTTGCTTTCAAAACTGAGTATCGACTTTACCAAAAGCGGAATGCCCGAACTGAAAGCGGATGATGAAAGGAGGAAACCATTGAACTCGCCATTGACGAGTATTTCATCGACCTTCGCCCTGATAAGGTGTTGCCGGTTTTCCGGATTGATCAATTCCGCACTCGTTATGATATCCGCTGAAATCGATTTGATCGCGAGGGTCGCGAGAATCGTCCGTTCGTCCGCATTGGCGATTGTGTGACTCCCCGAATTATCGGAAAGAACGATTGCCGCCCGGGCATTCTGAAGCGATCCCCTCCTCAGTACCTTTTCGTTCGTAAAATCACCCCTGACAAAATTGAGATTCATATCGGGAAACTTGATTTTCAAAGCCTGGAATTGTTCCGAATCGATTTCCGATATAAGGACCACCTCGAGGTCGTTTTTTGCTATTGCAGACAATCCATTGAGGATGTTTTCCGCATTATTGTTCCAGCCGCAGATGGCGATGTGATTTTTCGTCGTGATATTTTGCAAGCCCCTGTCCTCCTTGATCTTTTTATCGACAAATATACTGGCAACCGTACCCGAGAGAATCGATGTCACGATGACACCGACAAGCATGAGAAAAATGGCAAATATCTTTCCGATTTCCGTCTGCGGATATTTATCCCCGTATCCGACACTGGTGATGGTCACCACCGTCCACCATAATCCGTCGAAGAAACGACCGAACATCTGTTCGCTTCCGCCGACGGTTTTTCCTTTTTCAACAAAATATATAAAAAATCCTCCGAGAAAGACGATGATTATCACGAAAAAAATGAGTTTGGGAAGATTTTCCTTTCTCAGTGAATTATAGCTGTTTTTAATTTTTCGAATAAGCGACGTCGAGTTTTTTATCTGTTTTTTTGGCGTTTTAATTCCTTCTTTTCTTCCTGAAGCCATGGTATACGCTCTCTCTTTGTTTATCGGCGTAAAAGGAATATTTTTCCAATAAAAATATTCATCTGGATTTAAGGGGGGGGCGTGTGCTATTATATACGATATGGGCACGCGCCGTTTCGTATTTCTTTTTTTATTATTATCCGGGATTATTTTTCTTTTCTCCTGCACGACATCCCGCGGCAACCTTTTTAAAAGGACACTCGCATCCGACAAAGATTCGACGACATACACGGAAGACGACGATGAAAAATTCAATCTCCAGGAAGAAGATGCGGAGGAGGAAGAGGAGGAAAACAGACTGACCATCAAAAGCCGGCCTCATCACGCTTCAGTCTATATCGACGACGTCTATTACGGGAAAACCCCGCTTGTCATCGAATACCTCACGGCAGGGGATTATAGACTCGAAATCAGACTCGAAGGCTATCGAATACAAACCGACTGGCTGTACTACAACGGCAGCAACATGACATATGAAACGGAACTCGTCCCGATCATCGGATATCTCGATATTCATGTCGAACCTCCTGACGCCCTCATCGTCGTCGGCGGCGAGTATATCACCGGTCCGCATGCGGAAATCCCTATCGGGGAATATCTTCTTCGGGTAAGATATTTCGGCTATACCGAGTATACAGGCACCGTTGTAATCGAAGAGGGAAAGACGACATCCCGCGATATCGCACTCGAGAAAGCGGCCTTTTCCGCAACCGGACTTTCCGCAAATAGAATCAGATTCAATCCGTCGAATCCCGGCTCACTCGGAACGACTATTATTTCATTTCATGTCACAAACCGTGGTACCGCCGGACTCCTGATAATTGACGGAAACGGAAATGAGGTCCTCGACTACCCTTTTCCTCCCTTTGCCACATGGGAACAGGAGTTCGAATGGAACGGGAAGACAGGCGGCGGAAAATCCCTCCCTGACGGCGAATATACGGTCAGGATTTCCGCACGGGGAGATGACGGTAATGATGTGGTGTTGTCGATGGCGGTCGTCATCGACAGATCGATCACGATATCCTATCTGAGTATATTCAATGGAATGTCGGGGCTTCTCTACACCCCGACCGCGGAAACGTTACCATCCGGGGGATTTCAACTTTCGACCGTGATTCTCGCCCACCTCGAGGAAGGCGACGACGAAATACTCATGCGAGCGCCCGTCGTCCTTTCCGGCAGATTCGGGTGCGGCGAATCGCTTGAAGTCGATTATCTTGCCGCGATGATTCTGGGAAGCGGCGAGCGCAGCATCGGTTTCGCCAGTATCGGTGTGAAAAAACTGCTTTTTACGACAAAGGACAGTGTTGGTTTTTCGGGCGGCATTTACGCAAAGGCAAGCTACCACGACGGAACGGGTTCGGATACCCTCTCGAACTTTCTCGGTATATCCGGTGGGGTTCCTTTACAGTTTCACGCAGGTCCGTTCAGCTTTGTGTTGAGCCCGGAAATCGTCCTCTCCGTCTACCGTGTCACCTATACATCGGATTATGACGAAGAATCCGGATTCTATTCCTGGGGATATGTGCGCGGCGGCCTTCTTCTCGACATGGGAACGGTGATCGCCGGTCTTTCATGCGCGGTCCGTACCCTTCCCTTTTCCGAAGGATTCGGATTCGATTACCCGGCGCTCGGCGCGGCGGAATGCCACTTCATGATCCCGGACACGAGTATATACGTGAGTCTGGCAGCCGCAACCGAGTTCGTTTCAATTGATAACTTTTATGTCATGGGCGGATTGGGGCTCGGTGTTATTTTTTGAATCGACAGCAATAGACGCCGTTTTACAGCTATCGAAAATATATTTCACATTTAACGGTATCCCTGCGTTTATCTCAACCTGTATCGCACGACGACACATGGTCCTGTTTCGGTAACATCGACGGATAGTGCCATGGATTTTCTGAGTCTGGCCGATTCATCCGAATTCCGGATCGACAAATAGACATATGCCCCTCCCACAATCACCGCCACAACGCCCGCACAGGCAAAAGAGAAGGAGGTCCACTTGATAAAAACGTATTCGTCATAGCCCGGAGTAATGTCAATGGCGATATCGTCCATATTCAGGATAAAACCCAATCCGACGGCCAGGAGTCCCGCACCGAGCGTCGGGTAGCCGATCCATGCGTACCTGACACTATCGATGGCCGGATCTTTGATATAATTGATTGTCACAACCGCGTTCTTTACCTTTTCGAGGATCACCTTCTCCCGGTAATCGAAGTAATCTTTTTTCATCACCGTCACCGTATATTCACCCACAACCGTTTCAAAGCTGTCGTTTTCGATCCGGTCGGAAATATCGGTATTGTTTAAAAACACGGCGCTCCCGGGCAGCAGGTTGGCAAAGACGATCGAGGAACGGAAATAGGCTGGGTCGAACGCCAGGGTAATGCTGTCGTTTTTGATTTCAAACTCCATTGTGTTATCAGGAAAAAACTTGTCGTTCGAGATGACAATCGTCCATTTTCCGGAGGGAAGTTCGATTGATTCATTACTCGAAAATGTTTTATCAAGATTTTTTCCTTTTACCTTCATCGTCGTCCCTTTGGGGAGGGGATTTTTGAATGTTACCCTGTATGCCGGTTCGAGGGTTGTCTTTATATCGATTGTCTTCTTCCGAACAACCTCGATCTCCTTTTGATAGACCGCATACCCGTTTTTTACGATTTCTACCGTGTGTTTTTCGGCAGTCAAGTCCGAGAGTGCTGCGGGGGTGGTACCCCTTGCCCGGCCGTCGATGAATATATCGGCACCCGATGGAGAGGATTCGATATAGAGATTTCCCACGAATTTTCCCATTTTCGGGGAATAAGTGACGATGTCCTTTCGCGCCGGATTGACCCCGATTCTCCTGCCGTGATACAGGGTATCGGATTCTATTTCGAGGTATGACTCTCCTTCTTTCAGATCGCTCAGAAGCAGTGGGGTCGTTCCTTTCGATTCTCCATCGATGTATACATTGCATTTTTCTTCCAGTTTGATAAATAGACTCGTCCCGATTTCAAGAACACCTCCGGCATCGATAAACCCGGAAGAAAATATGGTTGTGTCGATCTTCCGATTCATGGCAAGCAGATTTTTATACCCTTTTTTTTCCAGCCATTGGGTGAGTTTTTTCGATGGTATGGCGAAGCAGATGTTCTGGGCATCCTTCAGAATCGAAACATTGACGCCGACAACCCTTCCGCTCGTCGTGATGAGTGGTCCGCCCGAGTTGCCCGGATTGACGGTGGCGGTATGCTGAATTCCCTGAAGGTCTTTTCTGAGAGATGAAACGGTACCGGTAGTGAGTGTGGATTTGAAATCCTTTAAAAACCAGTCCATGGTGATTTGAAAAGGATATCCGATCGCGATCACCCTGTTTCCCACCTTCAATTCATCGGAATCGCCGATCGGCAGGGAGGTAAATTTCTCTTTCTCCTCGATCTTGAGAAGCGCCAGATCGAGTTTTTCGTCGTATGCGAGAATTTCCGGCTTGTAATATGTCTCGTTCGCCACCCGGACCCGGTATGAAAATTCCGATGTGTCAAAAAGTCTTTTAAAGCTTTTCATGAGAATATCGAACTCGTTTGATGAAAAAAAACCCTCGGGAAGATCCTTTGCGAACATCTCCATCAAATACCAGTATGTGCCTTCCCGCCTTTTCTCGATATCTTCGGAGTCCATGACATGATAATTCGTGACTATCGCCCCCGTTTCGGTTATCATAAAACCGGAACCGCAGCTGATCGGAAAATGGGCGTCGAGCAGCGGCGTTGAATATTTCTCTTCAAGTTTCCGGAAAAGATCCTTTCTTTCTACCGTTTCCGACTTGAAATACAGGGCCTGATCGATATAAACGATTCCGTCCTTGTATAACTCGAAAATCCTGGTTTCCTCTTCCTGTGCAAATCCCGCGCCAGTTACAAGGAGGATCAATATCGGACACAGAAACAACCGTTTTCTCATGAATAACTCCTTCCGGATATAATAACGCTTCCTATATTATTATGCAAAATGACCCTGTCATTGTCAATCGAATAAGGTACCTCCGTTACTCACATTCAGGGCATTCTCCGTTATACCCTCAGGGTCCTTCCATATATTTCCGGTTGCATTTTTCCCGCACCAATGATATACATAATTATGAAAAAAATAATCATGACACTTCTCATTATCCTTTTTTTAGCATCGTTTCTTTATGCTGAAGATTATTCTCTAGTCAATCTTGATCTCGAGGTATTCAGTGCCCAGCTTTTCGGCGACCTCGGAGCGATCTCTTCCGGGGCCTTCGTCGATCTCTACTTCGGATTCAGCGTTCTCTTTCACCTCGGCGTCCAGTACTGCTATGACGTCGGCTACACGGGCTTTATTCCCGAGGCGGGTATCGGGATCGTCCTGGACGAGACATTCGGGAAAAAGCAGTACACGACCATGACGTTTATCGGGTCGGGGTACAACGAGTTCGGACAACCGGTCGATATCTACTGGATACGGAAGGGCACATGTTACGCCCTCGACCTTCATATGATCGAAGCGGGCGCCTTTGCCTATCTGCTTTCGGACGAATGGGCCGGGTATGAAACAGAGATATGGGACACCATCTTCTACGCGGGTTACCGGTTTTCGTCGTTCTATGAAGAGTTCGGCGCACTGGAGGAAGTCAATATTCATGTGTACGGACTCCTCGGGCTCGTAGGCAGGTACCGTTACGAGAGGGGCGATGAATATTACGATCAGGACAGACTCGGATTCGGGATCATGTGCGGCCTCCGCTGGTACCTGTTCGTTTTCGATCTCGCCTATTATGACGAGGAGTTCGTTCTGAAAGCGGGATTCAGGATTCCGGCGGTGTTCCTGACGCGGTAGGGATTGACGGGTTCGAAAAACCGTGCACCATTACCGCCGTACCTCCTGCACCACGGTTATCCCGCTGAAAAGCAACTATCGCATTCTTACGGAATGACAATCCGGATCATAAAAAAGAGAAGAAAGGCACCGGCAAGGACAAAGAGAACGGGCATAATGAGTTTGATCAGATTCCTGAGAAGCTCCGTCTTGAAATACTCGTTTGTGACGATAAAGCATACATGAACCGGTGACAGGATCATCCCCATATACCCCGATGCATATGCCAGAAGTATCGATGACAGAAAAACTCCGGTCCCGGGATTCGTCCCGATGATATTGACGACAATGGGAAAACTCGCACCGACAAAACCGAACGCGATTCCCGTGGAGAGACCGCTTATAAACGGGACGATGACGATGACGGCAATAAGCGGTATTCCGGCGGTACCCAGTTCCGCTTTCATAATATCCATTATAAGCCTTCCGTCCGGAAGGGGGGCCTCGATAAACGCCCCGTAAATGCGAATCACGGCGACAAGCAGCGCGAGGGAAAATGTTTTTTTTGAAAGAAAGATCCTTATCCACCGTTTTCCCGCAAGCGGCCGCTGCACCTGCAAAACGATCATAGCGGTAATGATGCCGATATACATCGGAAGATACTGATTCAATTCGGCAAGCGCGGGAATCGCCAGCCTGATCGCCGCGTATACTCCGATCACGACGATCACGGGGAGGATGATGATAAACAATTGACGGAAATCCATTTTTTCACCATGTTCATTCATCTCAGGCGGGCGTTTTATATTTCGCAATAAAAACAGGCTTCCCGCGAGAACGGAAAGCACACTGAGCGGCAGTTGAAGCAGGACGAACTGCCAGAGTGGAAGGCCCGAAAGGGTGATCGCGAGGATCACCCCGGGATAAAGCGGCCACCAGTATTCCCAGATATGGCGGAACCAGTAATTGATTCTCGCTTTCAGCCCGGGTGAGACCGATTTGCGGGTATCGCAGTCGTCGAGAAGCGGTGCGGAAAAAAGCGCACCACCCGGCATTGGTAGAAGACCGATAAGTGCGGGAAGCACGGCCATCGCGCACCGCTGCGATACGCCGTTCTTGATAATGCCGACCATCTCTTTCATCACTCCGGTTTCAGCCATCTGGGTCGTAAACCATATCACACCGAATATGACGATCAAAAGGGCGACGGTATCCGGCTGAGACATCCTCGTCCGGACGATCCCGGCCGCGCCGGTAACCGAATGCCCGGCCCAGAATGCCAGCATCACCGTGGCCGCGGATACCGCAATGAGAAGGTTTTTCGTCAGCCTGTTAACGACAAGAATAAAAAGAAGAGAAACCGCTATTTTCAGGATGGCGGGCGCCTGTACGATAATTTCCATACACTCTCAACGTTCATGTCTTTTCCAGAAACTCGATGACGGCCTTATAGACTTCATCCCGGATACATCCGCCCTCGTGACAAAGCCTGACAAATTGAGCCGCCCGAAAACACGAGTGAAGCCTCACTCCCCGTTCATCCAGTTCCTTTCTTCCGGAACTTCCCCGTTCGATAAGGACCACCAGATCCCTGACAACAAGACCCGCTTCTTCGAGGATATCGAGGGCTTCGAATTTGCTTTTCCCCGTGGTAATCAGATCATCGACAAGGACAACCTCTTCTCCTTTTTCATAAGCCCCTTCGATCATATTACCGCTTCCATGTTCCTTTTTCTGTAGACGCGGGAAAATCATCGGTGCGTTGAGTTTCTGTGCGATCACCGTCGCGATCGGTATTCCTGCGAAGGGGATACCGGCGATCCGGCTGAACCGCAGGGTCCGTATAATCTCGATGTAGGCGGAAGCGGTATCCGAAAGCAATGCCGCATCAGCTATAAGGAGTCTGAGATCGATATAAAACGGTGAGACGAGTCCGGATTTCAGGGTAAAGGAGCCGGTCCTGAAGCAGCCGTTATCGATAATCCGTTTTACGAGGCGCATCCGCTTTTCGTCCCGCATCGTCGATCCCTTTTTACCGCTATCGGTCTTGTGCTTTGACAGGATCGCGCGAAATTGCCCATGGTATGCTTCCGCCTTTTTCGCCGGATCATCGGCACAGGCGATACTTCGCGACACATTGATGATGAGCCCGCCCCCGTCATTTCTGATTCCCGCGCGTACCGCCGCTTCGGCGTCACCTCCCTGCGCCCCGATCCCCGGTGAGAGTATCCAGATATGTGGAAACATGGAGCGGACCGCTTCAAGCGAACCGGGGTCGTTTCCGGCAACCACAAGCCCGATATGTTCACTCCATGATGCTGCCTCGCCGGCAATCCGCAGATAAAGCGGAAGGGGCTCATCCCCTGCTGCCGAAACGGAAAGTTCCTGAATGGCGCCGGCGCCCGGATTCGAGGTCCTGCAGAGGAGAAAAAGCCCCCTGCCTGAGTATTCGAGAAACGGCTGCACCGATTCCCTTCCCAGATAGGGATTGAGGGTGACCGCATCCGCCCCGAAATGCTTGAACAGTGAAGCCGCGTACGCTTTTGCCGTATTCCCGATATCCGACCGTTTCGCATCGACAATCACGGGAATATCATCAGGGATCGAAGCGATTACATCCTTAAGCGCGCGCAGGCCTTCGTGTCCCCACGCTTCAAAAAAGGCGATATTCGGTTTATAACATGCCGCATAACGGTGGGTCCTATCGATGAGTTTTTTACACCATTCGAGGAGACCTGTATAGATATCGGCAGGATCGAGTTCGTGCTGGGGATCGATCCCGATGCAGAGTATGCTTTCTGTCTTTGCTATTCGTGTTGTGAGTCCGGAAAAAAAATCGGTTTTCATAGGGCTCCTTTTTCATTCACACGTAGTTTCCCGGCATGAAATACCGCGTACCTTCCCCACCCTATACCATCCGGGGACTCAAGGTCAAGTGGAAGCAGCCGGAACGGCGGTCTCCCGCTTCCCGGCCGGATCCGTCGTAGCCGTTTATTTCAAGTCCTGAAGCGATGTTTGAGTTTCGTTAAGCGAAGATACAAGAAGATTACTTTTCACTAGAATGTTTCCTTGACAGTGGAGTCCGTGCATCCATAGAGTAACATGATACGAAAAAGCATACCCCTGAGGGAAAAAGGATCTCGAAGGATAAAATGAAGAAACATGATAAAAACGGTTTCATCCATGAGATGACAAAAAACAAAATACTCTATCTGATGTTCATCCCGATATTTCTCTATTACCTTCTTCTTGCCTACATTCCCATGACAGGCATTGTGATGGCATTCAAGGAGTTCAATTACCGTGACGGGCTGTGGATGAGTCCGTGGATCGGATTGAAAAACTTCGAGTTCTTCTTCAAATCGGGCAAGGCCCTCCAGGTAACGGTCAATACCGCCATATACAACGGACTTTTTCTCGTCTGTTACACCTTTTTCTCGATCCTGGTGGCGGTGCTGGTCGCCGACATGAGGGGAAAATACTACAGAAAGATAACCCAGTCGTTTATGTTCCTGCCGTATTTTATTTCATGGGTGGTAATTTCTTCGATGCTAAACAATTTTTTTCATTTCGATCATGGTATTTTCAACAATCTACTGAAAAGCCTTGGTGGAAAACCGGTCAATATCTATACGACACCGGATATCTGGATGTGGATTCTTCCGTTTATGTATACATGGAAATGGGTCGGTTTCGGAAGTGTTCTGTATCTCGCCGCGATTATGGGTATCGACCAGGAAATCTATGAAGCGGCGCGTATCGACGGTGCCGGTATTCTCCAGCGCGTCCGCTATGTTACACTCCCGTCGCTCAAACCCACCATGATCATCCTCATTCTTATCGGGATCGGCAAAATCATGCGCGGCGAGTTCGACATGTTTTACAACCTGATCGGAAACAACGGCATCCTTATCGACAAAACCGACATCATCGATACCCTTGTTTTCAGATCCATTCTGGGTACACAGGATTTCGGGATGGCGTCGGCGGCCGGATTGTATCAATCGATACTTTGTTTTCTCATCATCGTCACGGTGAACTCGATCGTGAAAAAAATAAATCCGGATTACGCGTTATTCTGAAAACGCGGCAACACACAGGGAGGATACGGTAACATTGAGACGGTTAAAAGCGGCAAAAGACGAACTTGTTTTTCAGTTTTTCGGATACATTATCCTGGGGGTAATCGGGTTTATCACGATTTTCCCCTTTCTCGTTCTGATCGGAAGTTCATTCGCCTCGGAAAAAGAGATAATCACACAGGGATATACCGTATTACCGCGGCGACCGGCGTGTGAGGCGTACGGGATGATTTTGAGAAATCCCCAGAAAATTATACGGGCGTACGGGGTGACGATCTTTATTACAGGCGCCGGAACGATAGCCGCCCTCTTTATTTCCGCGATGACCGCCTATGTGATTTCACGAAAAACGGTAAAATACAGAAACGTACTGGCATTTTTTCTTTATTTCACCACCCTTTTCAACGGCGGACTCGCCCCCTACTATATCGTTGTCTCGAATGTCTACCATCTGCGGAATTCCCTGCTCGTTCTGCTACTCGTACCGATGTTCAACGTCTTTTATATCTTAATCCTGAGAAATTTTATCCGCGCTATTCCGGAATCGCTCGTCGAATCGGCGCAAATCGAAGGGGCGGGAGATTTTTATATCTTTATAAGGATCATCCTTCCATTGACAAAACCGGCCCTCGCGTCGATCGGTCTTTTTACCGCACTCTTCTACTGGAATGACTGGTGGACCGCTATGATGTTCGTCGATACGGAAGCGATATACCCCCTTCAATATGTACTCTATCAGATTCTCTCGAGTGTGAATGTCGCCGCGTATATGGTCAACAACATTCCGTCGTTCAATATGCCGAAAGAAACATTGAAACTTGCCATGACGGTCGTTTCAACGGGCCCGGTCATCTTTCTCTATGTTTTCGCGCAAAAATACTTTGTCAAAGGCGTGACCCTCGGCGCGGTGAAAGGATAATTTGCCGTGAAGAAAAGAACGGTCCAATCATATTCAATAATAAGGAGGTGTCATAGAGAAAAAAGGTCATTGTAAACGAATCGTTTCATTCGCGAGAAACACAAAAACCATAAAGGAGGAATTTTTTCATGAGAGCATTGACAAAAAAAGGAATTATCATGATCGCCATGATCGGTATGGCGATACTCTGCATGATGTGCGGTGAGAACAAACCGGTAGAAATCAGGGGATACCTGCTCGGCGCCGCACCCCCCGGTATGCCTGCCGTAATGGAAGAACTCAACAGGCGGTTATTAAAAGACATCAACGCGGAAATGGAGATCAACTATATCGGATGGGGCGATTTTCAGTCAAAGTATCCGCTGATACTCGCTTCAGGACAGGATTTCGACTGGATATATACGGCGAACTGGGCGTTCTATTTCCAGCAGGCGGCAAAAGGGGCATTCATGGAAATTACGGAGGATATGCTTGAAAAGTACATGCCGCGGCATTACGCGGCGCTCCCGAAAAATGCATACAACGAAATGAAGGTCAACGGCAAAATGTATATGATCCCCACTTCGACGCCGGACAGAAAGATTCCTGTCACCCTGATCCGGGCCGATTTGAGAAAAAAGTACAATGTGCCGGAAATAAGGAAATATTCCGATCTCGAAGCGTACCTCGAGGCGATCAGGAAAAACGAACCCGAGATGATTCCCATGGCCCTCGACAAATCCTACGATATCGGCAGGCCGTACGCCGCCCTTGCGGCGGAACTGGGTGATTATTATTTCGATATTCTTTTTGCGACAGGTTCCGGCTCAGGTGTCGACTACAACCTCAATGACCCCGGCCATAAGCTCGTCTATCATTGCGAGGGAAAGAATCTGGAAAATCACAAAACGGCCGCCGCCATTATGAAGCGGTGGTACGATAAAGGATACATCAACCGGGACGTGTTCGCGAATACGGTACGGAGCAAGGATTCGTTCAGCCTCGGCAAGTCCGCGGTGGGCATCGGGAATTCACAGGATGTCCAGGCGAATATCTCAGACGCGATCGCGAAGGGATGGGAAATCGAGATCGTTCCGGAACTGGACGCCAAAGGCCATTATTACGCCGACCCGCACATCAACAACGGCGTCGCGCTTGCCGCGGGAACGAAAAACGCGGAAGTGACAATGAAGGCGCTCGATATGATCATGGAAGAAAAGACCTACAACTACCTCGTCTACCTCGGGATCGAAGGAACGAACTACGTTATCAAAGACGGCAAAATCGATCTTCCCGAAGGTCTTTCAGCGGATGCCAACACGTATCCCCCCGACGCTGCCGGGTTCTGGTTCACGAACAAGGACCAGCTCCTTCCGTTCGCGGGCTGGACGGATCTCTATATCAAAATGAAAAACGATATAAAAAACAAGGGATACCTCGTGCCGACGATCTTCCAGACCATGCCGGTCGACACGGAAACGATCAAAACCGAGCTCGCCACCCTCAACCAGGTCATGGTGCAGTACGAGCAACCGATCCAGGCGGGAATGGTAAAGGATATCGAAGAGGCGTTCGGGCTGCTCGATGAAAAATTGAAAGCCGCGGGCGTCATGAAGGTGAAAGAAGCACTGCAGAAACAGGTCGACGCGTACCTCGCGTCGATTCGTTAGCCGGGTAAAACCTCTATTACGGGAGCACGGAGCGTCCGTGTTCCCGGTTTTTTTTGACGTGACGGTGGAAGAGAGAGTGACTCAGAGGGCCACGGAGGGGGTGCATACGGAGGCTATAAAGAATTGAATATTGTTTCACACAAAGCGCACAAAGGCCACGGAGGAAGAGAATAGGAATTTTCAATCAAGCAATAGTTCTCCATTTGCTATTTTCCCGAGTGTTTCCACATAAAAAATATGTTCCTTTTCCAATATCCGTTTCTGTAAATCATATGCTGTTTCATTTTCGTTTATCTTGATTCTCACCTGGTTGATGATCCTTCCATGATCATACTCGGCGTCAATTATATGAATTGTAATACCGGTTTCCTTTTCTTTATTCCTCAAAACCGCTTCATGAACGTAAATATCATACATGCCGTTTCCGCCATATTTCGGAAGCAAGGCGGGATGGATGTTCAATATTTTATTACTGAACGTATCAATTGTTCGTTTACCGATTTTCTTCATATATCCCGCCAAAATGACAATATCGACGTCATGCCTGTTTAATGCATTCATGATTGCAACATCCAGTTCATTTTCGTCCGGATGCGTTTTCGAACTGATATGATAAAAAGGAATTTTTTCATTCTTGGCTTTTTGCGAAGCCATCGATCTTGAATTATTACTTATGACAACGGCAGGAGTCATGTTCAATGTGTTGTTTTTGCATGCATCGATTATTGCCTGCATATTGGTTCCGCCGTGCGATGATAAAAATCCCAATCTTAAAGATACCATAATTCCGTAAATCGCCTCTCCTTCACATTACTTCAATTGTCTTGAGTTCACATCTTCAACAGACTATGATGGAGAAAATAAATTGTCAATAAGAGTTGTCAGTCCTTTGAGCACCCTGTGTGAAACAATATCCATTTCTCCAAGGTTTCTCACAAAGCTTTCGGAGAACACAGAGAAATTGTCTTTTATTGCTGTCAGGTAGAATCGGGCAGTTACCTGCCAAATGTTACAGCCGGGAGTCTTGAGTGCCTATGTCCCCGTTTTTTCTTTAACGTGCCTATGGGATAGGAAGTAATACGGAGGGTCTTGGAGAATCAGGAAATTTGAATACCTAAACACCAAGTTCTTCACTCATCCCAGCATATGCTTTTTCAAAAGATTTTAATATACTTATTTCTTTGAAAAAAAAGAAGGATTATTCTCATTTTATCTACAAAGTGCCTCTAAGTGGCACAAATAATTAAAGTAAATGTATATTCTGTATGAGAAAAAATTACTATATTTAAACTCTGCCGAAATTATAGTTTAAAAGTCTGAAGTTAGCAAGAGAGAATCGAAGATTTTGACTCCATCGGGTATGAACCAGCTATTCTAAATGAGATGAAATTGTCGGACCAATCTACTACATCTTCATTTCAACTACAACCTCAATATCTGGATTATTTCTTTTCAGATTTAATATTAGATCTCTTGCTTTTCTATAAAACAAGAGACCAATATACTTTACTTTATTTTTCTTTTTATAATGAATAAAATAAATACCTAGAATTGTCGCTTTGTGAATTGAAGTAATTTGATGTACTGGGATCCGATAAAGAATAAAGCCGATAACTTTATATAACAAAAGCTTTTTTGTTAAAATAACTTTACATGTTAATGTAGAAATTATTATAAATGAAGAAATAACAAAAAAGATTATTCCGTTAAAAATAGCCCTTATACCGTATGTTTCATGTAAAATGGCTAAATACAGGATACTAATTGCCAAAAGAAAAATAGAAAGACTTAAGGAAAAGATTTTATATAAGATGGAAGGTCTGTAAATTATATTTTCACTCATAAATTATTAATTTACCACTAATATTGTCCATTGTGACAATTTTCCGATGCAATTTTTTAATATAGGAAAACAATTGGTAAGCAGTTGCACTTTTCATGATTATATTAATTTACTTATATCAAAATAACAAGGCAAAAATGTTACAAAGTCTGGAGACGACCGCGAAATAAAAACTTTTACAAGTAAAAATCCACCTGCAAAGGACGTTCTCCGAACGGCGGTGGCATTGTTAATCAACTGTCATTTTATCAATTATTTAATATTTTCTATTAACCGCCACTATCTGAAAATCATCTTCATAAACGATTTTCCCCGGGTCACTTGTTTTAATTGTTCTTACCGATACGCCTTTTTCTTCAATAAGTGCAATTATTTCTCTTAATTTTGAAATATACTCAAGTGCTGTATCTTTAAACCAGCTTACGGCATTATCAGGCCAATTTGTCGATGAAAAAGGCGGACAAGGCAATTTCCTGTTGAACCATTCAAATAGTTCTTCGACAAACGCTTCTTCATAGGGGTAGAGTTTTCCTTTATCTTTTAAAATTCTTGCTGATGAAAAAACGCCATTTAAATGGTGTAATTTTTCATCATCATATCCGACGACATATCTTATGTACATAATTCAAAAACATACCTGAAAATAAATTTACTTCTATTTCTATTGATTTTTGTATCCATTAAAATTTATCCTGAATTTTTTTTCATTCCGTCCATATTTCTTATCCCCCTCCATGTCCCCTTCTGCAGCACTCGCCATATCCAGACCTTCACTCAGGTCTTCAATCTGTCGTCATCAAAATAACGTCATTCACCAAAGCATCCCCCCGTGTCGCACACTCGTCTCCCCGCCGGTTTCGCTTTGCGGTGTTATTCGTTTGTTTTTTCCAGTTCGATATCGGTCTTTTCATTCACGAGGCTGTCCGTCAACCGCAGCCATTCGATATACGAAAGATGGAGGAGCACCGCGTAATTGTTTTGAGCATACCTGTTCGATTCGAGCGTGTTAACGGCGGAGATGAGATTGTTGAGATCCGTTTTTCCGTTCCGGTAATTCTTTTCTTCCTCTTTCACGATCGCTTCTGCGAGCTTTATTTTCTCACCGGCAAGCCCGATCATCTCCTTCTGAAACGCCATCTCACGCAGCAGAATCCTGAGATCCCGTTCGAGCAGCAGCAGTTTGTTCCCGCTGCTTACGATATTTTTTTCGAGATTCAACTCCTTTATTTTATATGACGCGGCCCCCTGAGTTCGGGGAAAGGGCAGTTTGATGTCGATACCCGCCCTTATGTCATGCTGTGTATTCGGGTAAAAAAGCCGGTCATTGCCGCTTACCGAACAGGTCGCGTAAAGGGTGGCGGACGGAAGAAGATCGTCCATGGCGATGGCTTTGTTGATCCGGTTGACGGCGGCAAGCCGGTCCAGGATACCGGACGTTCTGCTTTCTTCGATGAACGTCTCCGTTTTTTTATCGTATTCCGATATGTCGATGTCGAGCGTCCTCCACTCGGGACGAAATCCGGCAGGCCCCCGCATCTTTCCCATCGCTTCGGCGACACGAATGGTCTTCTCTTCATAGTCCTGTTCCGCTTTCATAAGCGCTTCCCGTTTTGAGAGAACCTGCAGCCGGCTTTTGTTGACGTCGTTCGTGCTCGCTACCTTGAAAGAAAACTTTTCCTCGACATTCTTCAATAATGTCCTGCTGTCGTCAAGCGACTGCCGGGCGTTCAGGACATTCCCGTACCCCGAATACCACTGGTAATAGAGTGCGAGCAGCGCGGCGCAATAATCTTCATAGGCTTCGACAATCTGATACCGGGCGATTTCCCGTTCGATACCGGCGATTTCCTTTTTCATGGTATTCGTCTTTCCGAACGCGTTTTTGACGATCGCCTGTTCGACGCCGAGCGTTACATTCGACGAGTATTGAGCCATGGGTGAGACCGACGGCGAGAGTTTATATGAGAGAGACAGACCGGTGGCCGATTCTGGAAAAAGTTTCGAAAGGGAGGAATCGATGATAAACCCGTGCGTCATATCCTCCTCGTATTGAAGTGAGTAACCGCCCTTCAACGCGACGATCCAGTCGCTGTACGGTATGTTGAGTATCTCATTGTAGACAAGCGACAACTCGTCGATAAGGATTTCTTCAAAATGGGAATTGCCCCTTACCGCTTCGATAAATGCGTCCAGTGTGACGACGGTCGACGCCGTTTCTCCGGATGAGGCTTCCTGTGCCGACAATGTCCCGGTGCAGAATAAACTTGTAAAAAGAAACAGTATGCGAAGATAGTGACCCGTCATGAGTGCGCGTCTCCTTTCACCGCCGTAAGCGGGATCCGTAATTGATTAAAAAACAGGGCAGCCTCTTTTGTAAAACAATACAGCGAAGGAACAAGAAGCAATGTTATCATTGTCCCGAAAATAAGCCCCCATGAGAGGGCGAGCATCATTTCACTCAACATTGAATCGTAACCGAAGATACCATAGGCGGTCGGCATGACGCCCGCGACGGTTGTGGCCGTTGTCAGCAGGACAGCCCTGAGCCGCGTCTTCGCGATCCTGGCGACCTTGAGCGAGGGTCTGTCGTTCGTGGTGTCCTTGCCGTATTCCCGTACGAGTTTGTCGAGCATCACGATCGAATCATTGACGACGACGCCGGCCAGTCCCAGCGCCCCGACAATCGAAAAGAATCCGTACACGACAATGCCGTGCGCCTGAAAAGCCAGAATAATCCCGATAAATCCAAAGGGAATCGAAAGCATGATAATGACAGGCTTTGCCAGTGAATTGAGCGATAACGCCAGAATGACATAAATGAGGACAACGATAAGGATAATCGCGATTAAAAACTGATTACCGGATTCACGAGTTTCTTCTACCTCGCCGCTGAAACTGATCTGCGCGCCCGGATATTTGCGGTGCAATTCGGGAAATACATTCTTTTCGAAATAGTCCGCAACTTCGAGGGGTGTCATGATTTCAGGAAGATCGAGCATTTCCCGTTCCGGCGCGCCTGTTTCACTCTCTCCCGCCTGCCGGGCCGTACCGTCCGGCCTCATCGGCATCTCGATGACCCCTTCCCGCCGAAGGCGCTCGAGTTCCTTTCTGGCGTCTTCATCTCCTTCCCGCGCCTTTTGCATCAGGGTCTTCAATTCTTCGGGGGAAGGCGTTCCCGAAGTCGCGGTATTCTTTTCCATTGCGTCTGTTTTCTCTTTCAAATCGGCATACACATGCAGAACCCGCAACCCGTCGAGTCTGTTGATGGCATTCGGGCTTTCGATCCGCTGCAGCCAGGTCAGGTCTTTCAGGGGGATAAGGTAACGGCTTGCGTTTTGCACCGGTATCTGCAATACCCGTTCGATGTTTTGTTTGACTTCCTGCTCGATGGTGAGAGTGACATCGATATCCTTGTTCTCTTCCTGAAAGATATACACACGCGCGCCGATGAGAATGATTTTCAAGGTCGAGGCGATTGTTTCGGGTTTTACATCGAGTTTGCCCAGCAGTTCCGGATCGGTATAAATTTTTATTTCAGATTCGGAGGGACTCCGCTCGATTTCTGCGTTTATAAGCGCGGGAACCCTTTCCATCACCTCGAGAATTTCCGATGCGATATCCTTTTGCCTCTCCGGATTTCGCTCCTGAATGATGATATCGATCGGGCTTCCGCTCGACTGGCCGAATCTGCTTTTTGCGAAGGAAAGTTCATCGAAACCCTCGAGCTCATCCAACTGCGCCTCCCAATCGGCGATAAGTTCGTTCGCGCTTTTTTTTCTTTTTTCTTTTGAGACGATATCGAGAAAAACGACAAAACGGTGTTCGTTTTCAGAACCGTCGCGTCTTCCACGCGCGATCGATGTGGTAATCCCCACCACCTCTTTCCCCACATAGGGCAAAAGCATCGCCTCGATTTCCCTCACCTTTTTTTCCGTTTCGTATTTTTTCATGCCTTCTTTCGTTGAACCAATCAGCATGACCTCCGTCGTTTCTTCGTCGGGGAAAAGGACATATTTCATCTGCTTAACGAGAAAAATGGAAAGGACAAGCAGCCCGATAAAGAGAATCAGAACGATCGTTTTTTTTCTCAATATCCAGGCCAGAAACCTGCCGTAAACATCTTCAACGGCAAAAAACCAGTGCGCTTTATTACTGTTGTTGTCTGCCTGGGTAACCTTCTTCTCTGGGCCGGTTCCCCTTTTTTTTCGAATTCGCTCGATAATACATATCGTTCCGAGTGAAAAGAGTATTCTCACCCACCGGGGGAAATTATGCTTGAGGTGCGACGGAAGGATAATGACTGCTTCAAAGAGACTCGCACCCAGCATGAGGAAAATGATCGGTGGCAGGTATTTCGTCATCATCCCGAACCGGCCTTCGAAAAAGAAAAGGGGAATAAACGCCGCACAGGTGGTGGTAATACTCGCTACAATCGGAACCAGGACAAGACTCGTCCCTTCCACAACCGCTTTCCCGGTCGAAACCCCGAGGCTTTTCAAACGCGAAACATTTTCCGCGACAACGATCGCATCATCGACGACCATCCCCATGACGATAATGACGGCTGCGAGGGTCATGTTGTTGATCGTGTGACCTAAAAGCGATGCAAAGATCATGGTCACGCTGAAGGTAAACGGAATACCCATGGCGACCCATAATCCGCTTTTAAAGTTGAGAAAAATAAATAGAAGTGTGATGAGGAGGAGAAACCCCAGAAGACCATTGCTGACAATGAGGGTAAGCCGGTCCCTCACACTGGATGATTCATCATCCATAAGTACAACCTTGATGAGGCTGTCCTTCAACGTCGTCGATGTGAACTCGGTCACAACTTCCTTGATCTGATCCACCGCTTCGATAATACCGGCGTTCGTCGTTTTGACGACATTCAACCTCACCGCTTCATGACCGTTTACCTTGTAGATCGAAGATTGCTCGGTGAAAATGCGGCTGACGACAGCGACATCTTTCAGATAAAGCCGCTGGCCTTCGAATCCCGAACGGATGATGATATTTCTGATATCATCGAGATCATTGATTTCGGCAAGATAGGTGACTCTCGTTTCATCGATGTTGTCGAGTGTGCCGACCGGCTGACGTATATTGTAGCTTTTCAGCTGGGCAAGTATTTCCGAAAGCGATATTTCATATTCACTTAATTTTTCCGGTATGACATTAATATCGATTTTATCTTCGAGATCCGCCGACACACTCACCTCACTCACCATCGAAAGCCTGATGAGGCGTTCTGAAAAAAGGTCAGCCATTGCCTGGAGTTCCCGCCGTTGCTTCTCCGAAAGAATTTCCGCCTCATCGTTGTAGAGGATGACATCCAGAACTGACCTGTTGCTCGACTTGAACTCGTTCACCCGTACCGTGTCTTCCACTTCTTCGGGAAACTGAAGCTTGTCGACCGCTTCCTTGATTTCATCGATCGTCTCCTGTCTGTCGGGATTATTCGGTTCGAGTTCGACGAAAATCCTGCAGTTTCCCGTCGTCGTCGTGCTCCGGATCGTCCTGATCCCATTGATTCCCGTAAGCGCGTCCTCGATTTCAGCGGTCACATAATATTCGATATCCTCGGGCGACGCCCCGGTATAATTCGCCGACACCATCATAAAATCGAACGTGATATTCGGCATTTCCTCTTTCCCTGTCTGAAACCAGAATATAACCGCCCCGACAAAGACGGCGATCACTAAAAAATTCGTGAAGATTGGTTTATTCGCGAAATATTCGATTACCTTTTTCATTGCCACTCTCTTTTCATGTTCATGAGTACGACATTCATGATAACAACAGCCGTTGAAATTCCATCCCGTATCCGGCGCTATGATAACGATAATACTAACTTTCCACCCTGTCGGGCAAGACCGGGCACACCTCTCCCGTTATATGTAGAACGTCCTCTTGTTATTTAAGCAAAAATCATGCCAGATTATATCGCATACATCGAGAACGGACGGGCTCTCAGTGCTTTATAGATGTGAGATTATTTCCCGTACCGGAAATGCGGGAAATATTTTCCCGCATTATAGGAAATACTATTCCGCTTTATGAAAAATATTTTTCCACGTCAGCCGGACAGATCATCGAACTCTTTTTGCGTCATGTTGAAATAATCCCTGAAATGTTCATACACATAAGACGGACGCTCTGCGGCGAATTTTTTCAGGTATTCGACATGTTTTCTCCATTCATCGATCGACATGTTCCACCTCCTGCAATGCGCGGGCATTTCACTCTCGATCGCACCCGCCTTTGCCTCGATGACCGAACAAACATGGTCCCGGGAGAACGTGGTTTTCATGAGACGGTTGAATCTCTTCTTGAACCGCTGTGTGAAGCCGTCGTTTGTTAACAGGGTCGTAATAAAAAGAGTCGGAAAAAAATTTTTATATCCCCTTCCGGCCGGATCGAAGTTCCGGGAAAACGAATCCCGTTCATACACGTAAAATGTCCAGTCGGTATCGAAAAGGATCCACCGCCATTTTCCCCACGGCGCGCGTTCGCGCCAGAAGCGTATGTTGCCCATATCGGTATTGGCAAAATATATCTGGGCTATTTCATAAGTGATAAGATTATCGAAATCGATGCGTGAACCGATATAATCGCAGACATCCCGCTGTCTCACATTGTGAGAGGCAACATAGGAAAAGAGGCTTTGATACGCATCGGCGTTGCCCGCAATCACCCGATTTCGCCCTTCGACAAGATCGATCCCCGAGGGATTTCCGATATCATGGTGATAGGCGAGAAAATATTCGTCGATTTTATCCCTTATAAAGTACTGGCCCCAATAGCCGCCATTGATATACAATACCACCGGGCGGCTTGCCTGTGCGTCGATCCCGAGTTCGCGCACAAGCGTGGAGGTCACCGCGTCCCTGATTCGCGAATTCACGCCGTCCTCGCCCCCATTACGAAGCAATATCGATTTGAATATACGGATATCCTTGTCCGGAAATAATCTGTAACGAATCGTCCGCTCTCCATATCGTTTACGGGTCAGGAGGTAAAAGGGGGTCTGAGGCAAATACCGGCTCGAATGGCCGAAAAGCCGCATTCCCGCCTCGAGGTTGAATCCTGTTTTCCCGTCCGTCTCGAAAAACTCGATATGGACGGGACGTTCCCAGCGTTTCCCGAGGTGTTCCTTTACGAGCAGCCCGGTGCGCGTGTCCCAGAGGTTGGACGGATCGGTGACAAGTGACAGAACGGGGAGATCATGACCGGTGCCGAAAAAAAAAGAAGCGGTGGCCGTCTTTCCGGGTGCGCACCCTTCACTGAAGCCCCGTGCGCGAAGGATTGTGGTCGTATCGATTAAAAGCGGTGAGGTATAACGATGTGACGATCTTCCCGGCACGGACCCGTCGAGTGTGTAGTAGATGTGGTCCGGTGGACCGCTTATCGCCACATGCTGTGGTCCTGAATAAAATCCCCCTTTCAGGGAGAACTCCACTTCCCCCGTCACCTCACTGTAGCCGTCCGAATTGGGCCGGCCCGGAGTCGGGTTGAGAAAAAAAACAAGCTTCCTGTCGTTCGTCGATCTGCCGTAGGACATATTGAAACTGCCGGGAAGTATCGGAATCGAGTCGATTATACCGGCGGTTTCATGAACGAACAGAAGTTCATCCTCATCCGAACCGAGTTTGAAACCCGTATGAAGATAGCGGTCGTGCCTGTTTTTGCCGGATGCAAAAACGAACAGATACATGTCAGGCTGTAGCATCACTTCCGGAAAGGCCCATTTATTCGGGTGCTGTGGATTGTCGGAAAGAAAATATCCCCGTAAATTAACGGAAAATGAGTTTTTATTATGAATTTCAATAATATCGGAAACCTCCCCGTCTTCGTCCTTTTTATCGTCGCATCCTGAGGGAATCACCTCGCTGATGTAGAGGCCGTAACAGCCGGTCGCATTCCCGGTTTCCCCGCCATCGAGCGGGCCGGGACTGTTTTTACCGCCGGGGGTCGGCGCCGTGTAGACGGATACCCCGGGCCAGCCGGTCTCATCCCTCCCGCATGACATGTCATCACTCAAGTCTTTTATCGAAATTCTGTCGACGATAAACCCGTTGGGGTCGCTGAGAAAAAGGGATTCCTTACCGGCATTCAATTTGAAATTCGTATGGAGGAAGGTACGGTCTCCCGTTTCTCCGGCCGCACCGGAGGCGAAAACGACAAGGTACTGCCCCGGCAAAAGGGCGACGTCGCCGAACCGCCATTTCGAGAGACTATCAATGTCATCCGACAATCCGTAATTCTTGAGGTAAATGTAATGATCGGAAGAGTTGTGGAGTTCGATCCAGTCGGAGAACTCGCCACGGTCGTCGATCAGTGTCGTTCTGTTTGACGCCATGACTTCACTGATGGTGACGGACGGTCGGAATTTCTCTTTTTTCCTTATGAATTGCTCATATCCCGCCGTGCTGTTTTCGAATCCGGGAGTGGGTACCTCGCAGGCGGACCACCTTGTCCCGTCGCCGTCTCCCACTCTTTCATACGAAACGTCTTTTTCCGAATCCGTGACGATGATCTCATCGAAAGCAGGTCCCTCCGGAGCCGACAAACGGAGTATCGTTTCAGGGCCTTTGACGGTAAAGCCGGTATGAACATATGTCGTCTTCGACTTTTTATTACGGACGATGCGTGCCTTGCCGGAAAGGAAAACTATCAGGTACTCGCGGCCGCGGATGGTGACATCCGGAAAAGTCCAGGACGCACCGATCGTATCCGGGCACTCGAGTCTGAATCCTTTCAGGTTATGCGGTTTCCCTGACGCATTGTACAATTCGATCCAAGCGGGAAAGGAGAGTTCTTCATCGGAGAGTGTTTTTGTATTGTCATACATGTATTCATTAATGACGAGGGCTTCCTTTGCATTGAGGCAGCTTCCGCATACAACGACAATCGGTATAAACAAAATAAACATCAGTCTTTTACATACAAAACCGCTATACTGATACGGTATGTCATCATTGTTCATTTACCTGCGATCCTTGGCTGTATTTTGATATGCCGGATGTCCGGTTTCACCACAACGTGTCAATGTTCTCAAGGATATAGATGCTATTGATTTTATATGCCGGTGTCAAGGGGGAAGGGACGTTCGGACAATACAGTCGAAATCGTCACGTACAATACGTTTCGTAAAATCGCTTACACTCAAGGTACGCGGACGAACAAAATGCAAAAAAGGGGTGTAAACGATCGACAATCATTTCCACCCCAGCCATACGATAATATATTGCCGGGACGCACCCGGCTTTGTGCCGTTATTTCACGCTCTCATCGACTGTAATGACGGGTACATAGTCAATAAGAAAAATCCCCGTATAATCCTTCGTTAATGCGGTATCCAAAAGCGACGGATACGGATAAAGGTCCAGGAATGTGAAGGAATACCTGTCGACAATGATCCGTTCATATCCCGGCTGTGTCGAAAGTTTGAATTTTCCATAATCGACTCCCCGTATCGTGATATTGACGGCCACAATGGCCTCACCAGCCCAAAAACATTGGGCACCGGTTGGACAGCGGGAATCGGAAAGGACCTCGTCAAAGACAAACTCGATTTTCGCCTTTTTTTCCACCGCCGTTTTTGTTACCGGAAGTTTGAACTTTTCGCCCAGCGTGATCTCAACCGGTACATCGGCAACGCGTTCGACAAGGAAAATCCCGACATACCGTAAGGGAGAGATATCGGAAGTGCTCACGGGATACGGTGAGAGATCGAGAAAGGTGAACCTGAAATTATTGACGACGACGCTGTTTGAGTCGGTAAGTGTGGAAAGTTTGAAACTTCCGTAATTTCTGAGACCGATGGTTATATTTACGCTGACAACCGCTTCTCCGGCCCAGATGCAGACGACGTCCTGCGGGCAGCGGGAGTCCGTGAGCACCCGCTCGAAGACAAGCTGTATATTTTCGGTTTTCTCGATTGCCGTTTCAGTAACGGGGAGTTTGAAGCGTTGACCTAATTCGAAATAGACTGGCTGGGAAACCGCCTCGATCTTGAGGATCTCGATAATCGGCCACAGATTTGGAATGATAATGATGTCGGGCCGCAGCCTGGCCAGAAATTTTACCTTTAGTCCGGGGACCTTGAAACGGTCCGGCAGGTTGAGCGGCTGGTAGGTGCCTTTTTTACCTTCGATGATAAACGGATTGCCCTGAATGCCGACCTGTCTGACGACACCGACATCGGTGATGAGTTTCTGCTCGAGTTTTTCTATTTTGATGATCCGTATCAATTGTCCCCACATATGGATTGATGCCGCATCTTTTATCAGTTCCGCCCTGAATATCACCAATAATCCCTCGACGCAAAACTCCCCTGGAAGATTGACCGGGTCATATTTTCCTTTCGAACCGATAATGCCCCAGAATCCTCCTTCGAGGTCGATATAGGTCACCTTTCCGATATCGGTGATAATATCCGGATTGAGCAAAAGCGAATCGTCAACTTCTTCACCGGCAAGGCTGTCCGCTTGCGGGACGGCCGGTTCGCTGACGTTGATCGGGTTCTGGCATGCAAAAACAAACGACAGCACGATAATGATCGCAATCGCACCAAACCTCACATACCCTTTTTTCATTGACTCCTCCTTCAATATATTTTCAAGACACTACAATTTTTTTGCATCTCTTACTGTGTTTCCTGAGTATATCACGCTTGAAGCCGTATGTCAATGCCTTATTAAAATACGCCAACCCCGCGTTTCCGCATCATGACCGCGCCGTGATTATCGAGTGTCCTCATGCCAAAGACCGTATATACAGAAAAACGATGATAACGAGCAGAATAAAAATGACGACGCCTGCGAACCGATAAACGATCAGAGGCACGGCAGATCGCCGCTTTTTTTTTCTTTCGAACGTATATTTCATGCGTTTTTTCTTTTTTTTCCTGCGGGACGGTGGTAAAGACAATTCATTTGACATGAGATATCCGCAGGAAGGACAACCTGAAAGAAACTGCTCCGGACGGCCGACCAGGCCGCAGACGGGACATCTGACCGCCTTGAACTCCTTATGACAATAAGGGCAGGATGCCGCATCGAAAGGGACCTGCATTCCGCATCCTTCACATAAAAACCTCGATTTCATATCACCGCTCCGTCACTTGAAAAACATCATGATATCTTCTTTGTTGAATGATTTGAAGATCGATTTATCGTCCGCTATTACCGAACGGATGAGTTTTTCCTTTTTGCGCTGAAGTTCGATCACCTTTTCCTCGATCGAGCCTTTGACGATCAGTTTATACGCGATCACCTTCTGCGTCTGTCCGATTCTGTGCGTGCGGTCGATCGCCTGTTGCTCGATCGCCGGATTCCACCACGGATCGAAAAGAATGACATAATCGGCCGCGGTAAGATTGATCCCGAGTCCGCCCGCTTTCAGACTCAGGAGAAAAACCCTGACATCCGGGTCCTTCTGAAACCGTTCGATTTCTTTTTTTCTTTTCTTCGTCGAACCGTCGATGTATGCGTAATCGATATCGCTTCCCGATACATATGCTTCGAGTTGTTTAAGTACCTGAACGAATTGAGAGAATACAAGTATTTTATGATCTTCCGTGAGTATTTCCTGAATCATTTCCTTGAAAAACTCGAACTTGCATGATTCGATATTGCCGTACTTTTCAGAAACCAAAAAAGGAAAAAGGGATATCTGTCTCAGGCGGAGCATTGCTTCGATTATTTCAATCGCGGATCGTTTTACCCCTTTGCGATCAATCGCGGCATTTATCTTTTCCCTGTATATGGTATTCACTTCACAATATGCCTCCCGCTGTAATGTTCCCATTTCAAGGAAACGGTAAATAATCTCCTTTTCCGGGAGTTCGCGGACGACATCTTCCTTCTTTCTGCGTAATATAAAAGGGAATATCCGTTTTTTGAGTTCCGCGGAAGCGGAACGGTCCCGGTACTCTTCAATCGGTACCGTATAATGATTTTTGAATGTCTTCTGTGATCCCAGAATACCCGGATTGAGGAATTCCATTTGAGCCCAGAGTTCGAGTGTGTTGTTCTCAACGGGGGTCCCTGTCAGTGAAAGCCGGTGATCCGACTTGATCGACCGTACTGCTTTGAATGTCTTTGTATTCGCGTTTTTGATATTCTGCGATTCATCGAGAATCAGGTAGTGAAAGGTCTTCTCTGAGAAAATCTCGATATCGTTCCGCAGGGTATGGTAGCTCACCAGGACGCAATCATAACCGGAAATATCGTCGATCGAGGTTGCCCTCCCCTGGCCCGCATGTCTTATGCAGGAAAGCGCCGGGGTGAATCGTTCGATTTCACTTTCCCAGTTTGCGAGGGTGGACACGGGAACGACGATAAGGCACTGCCCGAGGTTTTCCGCTTCTTTGAGCCGCATGATGAGTGCGAGGGTCTGTACCGTTTTTCCGAGTCCCATATCATCCGCCAGGCAGCCGTTGATGCCGACTTCTTCAAGAAAGGAAAGCCAGTTATACCCCGCACGCTGATACTGCCTGAGGGTGCATCGAAATTGTTCAGGCAACCGGTAATCGGGGATTGCCGTAATGTTCTTCAGTTTTTCGTAAATTGTCCTGAACTTCTCGATGGTACCGTCACCACTGGAAGCGATCTCTTCGTAAAGAATATCGATCGCCGAAAAGTTGAGCTTTTGGGAGCGGAGTATTCCCTTTTCGAGACGACACGAACGAAAAAGCAGTTTCACTTTTTCCATATTGTCCGCATCGAGAAGAATATATGATCCGCCCGCTTCCACAAGCCCCTGTTTGATGTCGTTGATATCCAGAACGGCCGTGTGGGAATGTCCTTCTTCGTCGGTATATAGAAGGGAGATATCAAACCAGTCGATTCCGGATGAAACGTCAAGGCGGAATGTTCCTCCGCCGCGTTTTAAAATTTTCCCCCTGCCGATCCGTATCATATATCCTTCCCGGATAAGTTCCTCACTGAACCGTGAAAGAAAGGTCGAAATATCGATTTCAAGGTATATTTCTCCCTGATGTTGCGGATATTGCCAGCCCGCTGCGTATTCCCGGAAAAAAGTTTTAAGACGTTCGAAAATATCACGTTCGGTTATCCTGTCTTTTCTTAATACGGTTATTTCCTTTCCCCTGCTTTTATGTATGATAAAACCGTCGTCCTTGCTGTATTCGATAATATTTCCCGCATAATCGAAGAGGAGAGCGATTGTCATCCTGTTGTGAAGAAACGGATTTATTTCAAGGACGGGTTTCGGCGTGTGGCTTACCAGATTAATCTGCTGAGAGTGAAAACTCACGGTGATGTCATCCGGAGCTTTTGTTTTTATAAAATCGCCTAATGACGCGATATCCGACGGCGTATAGAGCTTGTCAAAGGTAAATATATGCGTGATAATGGCGGCATATATTCCGTTATTTTTTTTATAAAGCAATGATCCGTCATATGAGAGTACCGCGCAAACCGATCCGTCGTTCAGAACCGCGCCGTCCGCGGGAGTGACGGTTCGGTTCATCCCGTCGCCGTAATGAAATGTCAATACGGGAGAAAAAAACGCATCCAATTGCTGTATTTCCTGTATTTCGAATTCGAGGTGTGTCGTTTTGATGACGTGCCGTTGAATCTCATGCGTTTCATAACCGTGCTGGACGACAAGCGGTATTCCGTCATTATCGATCAGGGTTTCCAGATAATGGACAAAATCGTCTTTATAGCCCGGTTTGTTGAGAAGGCGTTGAAGCAATTTTTCTTCAATGGAGGAATACGTGATGCATTTTTTTTTCCGGTAATTGTAAACATTCCCCGGCGTTCCGTCTTTTTTAAGCAGCCGGATACCGGGCGTTATAAACCATTCGACCGGCTGACCGGATGCGTCCGGGTTTTTTTTTATCTTGAAGACAAGCCTCCACTCTTTGCCGTCATCGGAATGGCCGGGAGACATTTTTTCTTCTATTTGACGGAGGTTATGCGCCAGGTCCCGGGAAGGTTCTTTAGAATAATCGAGCTGGATGATCTTTTCAGTTTTCGCCCCGACAACCGGAAACGGGGGTGGTGATTCTTCATCGGGCCGCCCTTCGTTATCCGAGAAAGCGTGAATCAAGACCGCAGCGACATGTTTACACCGCTGCCAGTACGGACAACTGCAATGCGCCTCTTTTACATCGCCGTTCTCATCGAGATCGACAGTGACCGAGTATTCATTGTTCGCCGATCCAAAAACCCGAGCGTCAATATGGTTTTTCTCGCGGTGAAATGTCAATATTTTTTTTTCGTTATAATAGTCGAGTCCCCTTTCATAGATGAGTTTACCGACATATTTTATCACCTGCGGGTATCGCATCATATTTCCCGTCGTATAATATATCATCTCGTGTTTGATAATCAAAGCTCTTTTAATCTGTTTTTCATTCTTTTTTTCTGAAGGCTTGCCTCGAAGACCGGAAGTTCCGATTGCATGACTGTATGCAGGGCCGGTATTTACGGAGAAAATGTTCGCGGGACGGCAGGGCTATATATCCTGTGATGAAGGAATATTCTTCACTTTCAAGGTGGTAAAGAAAAACTCCTCATAGGTTCTTTTGACCCGATTATAATAGCATGTGGTCAGATCAAATGAATACGATGCGATAAAATCTTCCCTTAAGGACAGAGGAAGCGCCTCGATCGAAAACTCGCACTCGAACTCCTCCGTGTTGACCGCCGCCGTCCCGATTTCAAGGGCATCGTTCCCGCCGCGTTCCCAGAGATAGACGATACCGTTTCTCTGTTTCACGTCGATATTGATTTCGATCGTGTAATAATTCGGCTCACCCTTGTTTCTTTCCTTGAAGAGGTAAAGGAAAAGGATCAGGCCGTCAGAAAACGGAGAATATGAAGAGATATGGAATGCGATGGTATCGCTTCCGAGAAATGCCTTTATGCTTTTCAGATTCGTTCCGTTATGCCCCCAGTAGATCGATTTATCGATAGAAAGGCTTTCCAGAATACCGTCCTTTTCCCTGTTGAATGTGTACGGCCTGCCTTGCGCGGAAAAAGATGCTACCTCGGGAATCATTGACCAGTCATTATAGCTGTTGTCGATCGTAATCATCGAGCGGCCGTATACCGCCGCGGCATCACCGCTTTCGAGATCATCGTTGATCGTATCCACGGCAAGAAAGGGAAACAGCGGAACAACAAGACTTACCAGGATAATTAATTTTTTCATCGATCTGCTCCTCATAACGGTGATACCGGATCTCCATTAATCATATCGGCCTGTTTCCAAAAGAAGTTGACCGGCACATGCTGCATGGAAACAGTTACTTTTTCCGTACGCCGAGGATCGTGAGGTCGTCATACTGCTCGTCTTCATTGATATGTGAAAAAGCCACATATGCAGGATTGTCGGACAATTCGATTCGATGCCGGAAATATTCACCGTACTGCAGAAAATGTTCCTGGAGAAAGGCGTCGACTTTTCTGTCCACGAGAATTTTATCTTCGGGACCGGCTTTCGGATTTTTATATGTCCGATATATTTTTTCAACGGAAACCATGGCCATGATTATGTTCCTGATATTCCTGTCGGCGGCATAAAAATCGAAAACAAGCTCTTCATCCTGAACGGGATTATGATGTTTGATTAGCCGGTATTGTTTGCCGTGAATGACCGCGTCGATGACTCCGTATAGCCTTTCGATTCCGAACTCTTCTCCGTCATCCCCTTTATTATGCGTTCCCAAATGCGGTTCATTGTCACGAATCGATGGCTCGTCGCATTTGACGGGCTCGAAATTCCGATTCCTGAAAAGTCTCTTTGCCTCGTCAAAACCGTCACTGAAAAGAAAGAGAATATCATCCTGCTTCATGCCGACCGGGACCTGTTTGAAACTCGTCTGCATCTGTACGAGATCCGAAGGGAAAACACCGGCCGCAGGCGCCTGCGGCAGCTGGATCTGAACCATATCGTCTTTCTGAGCGCTGTAGGAGTGAAGGATATTATCACCTGCATTACAACAATAGGCGATTCCTTTTTTGATATCGATGATGGCGACGATGAGGGCGGCAAACCTTCCCTTGAATCCCCGTTCCTCGACGAGGTCGTTGATTTTATAAACAAGCTCTTCCGTGTTGACGCCGGATGAGGAAGCCTTCCAGCCGTGAAAATAATCGATAAAGATCGTGGCGACCTCAACCATGATAAGGGCGGCGGGCACCCCTTTCCCCGCCACGTCACACTTGATAATCGCATAATGAGCGTCGTCCAGTCTGACAAAATCAAAATAATCTCCGGAAACCCCCTTCGCCCCTTCATAATAACCGAAAATCTCGATGAACTTATTCGTATCTTCGCCGGTCGAGCCTTTTTTACCGTTTTCATCGCGTTCGAGCGGGATGAACATCTTCTGAACCTCCTTACCGACGGTAAGGTCCTTATTTGCGATCGCCGCCTTGACGAGACCCTGGGTCATCTGATTGATTGTTTCTGCAAGCATCTGTATCTCGTCTTTCTGACGTATTTCGATGATATGATCCTTGAGTGCTGTTTTATCCTCGGTATCACGGATGATTGCAACGCCCCGTGCCAGCTTCTTGATCGGCAGGATCGTAATCGATGCAAGCAGGATCGCCCCCGCGATACCAAGCGCGATAGCTATCAGGGAGATGATGATGATCCGGCGTATTAGTTCGGTTCTCGATTGGGAAATGGTTTCGAGAATATTTTCCGTAGAAACCTCCACCCTCACCATACCGCGGAAGAATATATCCCTGCCCCGGTAGACAACCGGTTTGTAGAATACATATGATTCTTTTAAATTTTTGACGTCAAACGGCGGGACACTCCCCTCATAGGAATTACTGACGCCGTGAAGTATTTGCGTAACAAGATTGCTTTTTTCCTTTCGCGCTTCGTCGATTCTTGCCGCTTCCTGAATCGCCTGCTGGTCTTTTCGTAAAGCGTAGACCGCGTAATCCTTGATCAGTTCGTTGATTTCTTCGACGAGTTCTCCGACCTGCTCCGAAGCTTTCCTGTTGATCTCTTTCGCGATATCGGGGACAAGGGGTGATACCTCGTCTTCAATAACTGATTCGCCGACCCTGTACTCCTGCGTATCGATGATCGCATCAATTCCTTCTTCATTATTCGTCGCCCACACAAATTCTTCCATGGAGGGCTCCTCGGAACCGCGCCTGCTGATTCCGGTAATCGTCGCATGACGTGCCTCTTCCATGGCGTCAGTCTGATCGACCAGGGCGTCGAGTTCAAGCGCATTCTGAAGAGGAAGATATTTTTCGGCTCCGGAGGCAAGACTTCCTATAAGTACTTTCACCTGTTTCTCCAACCCCTCCGCAAGATTCTTTCCCTGTGTTTCGATCATGTAATAACTTAATGTGATTGAAAGCATGAGAATGATAATGAGGATAAGCGAGGTGATAAGAAGAGTAAACTTGATCCTCAAACCGACACCTTTGGTTCGAAGCTTCCTGATGCCTGTCTTTTTTTTATCCTCGGGTTCTTTTCCTTTCATAATGGCTAAAACCTCCGCCTGAATAATCTGGCCTTCCCGGACAACCCCGGCAAGTTTTGTGAGAGATGTGATGGATACGATGGAAAGAAAAAGGACAATCAGCCAGATAACCGCTTCGTTCATACTCAGGCTTAAAAGCGGTGTGGCAACATCCTGCCATTCCTCTCGAACCGTATCCGGGGGGCGGGCCTTGACCGTTCCCCCCGGTTCAATCTCCAGTTGATACGGGTAGATATACCGTCCCCTTTTTTTGTGAATAAGGAGAAGCCGGAACAAGGCCTTCTCTTCGATGTCCGGTTTCAACTCGTCGATAAATCGGTCATTTTTTATCGAGTAATCCGCTTCATTATATTCGTATGAATAATCGTAGGGAGCATTTCCGTCTTTATCGAGATGAATCTCCTCAATCACCCCGTCGGTGAGAAAACCGCGGCCTTCAATGGAAAGAACCGTTTCATTGTTTGAGTTCTGACGTGAAAAAACGTTTGAAACGATAGTGACCGGTATATATTTATTCAATCTGAAAAATAAAACAGCCGGTTCTCCGGCATTACCCGCCCGGTCGATCGCACGCACGGAAAAACCCCACACACCGTTATCCCGGTTATTATAGGATTTTTCCGTCGCAAACAACATAATCGATGATGGAGGATCCCTGATAGCGTCCGGAGGAACACGATCGAGTGGAAGATCGCTGTTTCCGCTTATCTTTTCAAATACATACGCGTACCCGGCAACGTCGCCGTCCGGGGGGGGATTCCAGTCAATGGAAAATGAATTCGAGGTAAGAAATCCCCGTTCATCGGTCTTGAGTGGTTTAAAGGAAACCTTTCCCGGGGGTGTCGTGTCACGGATGAAGCTGACGGTCACCATATCCGACCAGTTTCCCGCCAGATCCCCCGCCTTGATATGGAAATACCAGACCCCGTCTTTTGTCGCTTCAAAATTGCCGGAGGTCTCCGTCCTGTAGACTTCCTGCATCAGCTCATCACGAACAATCCGCGACTGAGTCCATGCATAAAGAAAACTGGCGATTCCGGAAGGATCCTCGGGGACGGTCCAGCGTATCGCCACCGTCGATCTCTGTGAGGGTTTTCCCGGTGAAAAATTGAGTGGATATACATCCGGCGGCCGTACACTTTGATCCGGTTCGAGAATATAGAGAAGCGATTTCGTTCCCTGGACAGTCTCCCAGAAGATATAGAGATTATCACGGATCTGCACGGGCTGGGGAAACCGGGAATCCCCATCGATCCGCGGCGTAAGATCTTTCGTTTCCCATTCATATGTTCCGCGGTGGGCGATACGTATATGGTCCTTTCCGGGATTATCGAACCATATGAGATAATTCATGTTATTGTAGTGAATGATCTGGGGAAATATGGAGGCATATGAAGTATTCGTCACCCTCTCCCATGTTTTTATTCCGCCGTCTTCCCTCAGTTCGGCATAATATATCTGGGATACCTGACCGACTTCTCCGGTGAATTGACGTTCCCAGGTCAGAAAAAGCGAGTCTCCCATTGCTTTTATATACGGCCGCTGGTTTTTAAAATCAATCGGTGCCTGTTCTTTTTCTCTCCAGCGTTCGGTAAAGGTCGTTATCTGTTTCGCATCGCTCCAGGTGATGCCGCCGTCATCACTGATTTTAATATAAATCTGGTATGCGGTCCCTCTGTCGCTTGCCTGAAAGGCGATATAATCCAGACCCCGATAATGACAGTGATGGGGAAGAAAATTGAATCCGAGGTTTTCGTTCGAAAGAAACGGCCTGAACTCTTTCGAATGCGACGGGGTGAAAAAGATCGATCGATCGGCGATAATATAATAGAGTGAAAGATTATCTTTCGTTTCATAGGTAAGAAAAAGGAAAAACTCGCCATTATCCCGTAAGAAAAGCCGCGGTGAGACGGTCGCCCGCCCGGCGGTAATTTCCGTCGCGACAAAATTGCTTCCGCCGTCGTCCGAATAATAGAGTGTCGTCTTCCTTTCTCCGCTGACGACGGCGCAATAAATGTTACCGAAGCGGTCGACCACCAGCGAATATATCTGGGTTTCCTTGTCCGAAAAGGTAAAAGGTCCGGCAAAACGTTCATTCTTTTTCCATGTCACGGTATCGGTTGTCGTCCAGAGAGAAAGGTAGATTTTCCCCCCGCTTCCCGTGTTGTTCTCGTCAAACTCCTGCCACATCAGGGCGATCATATCTCCCCCCGACACCGCATTGACAAACCGCGCGCCGGATTGTACCAGTATGCGCGGGGTCTCCCAATTTATACTTTGCGCAAAGGCGGTGAGGGAAAAGAGGAGCATAAAGATGGTACAGAAAAAGGCCAGGTGTTTACACTTCATATATATTCATTTTTTCTCTCTATGACGATGTTTACATCCATGTGAGTGATCATAAATGCGATTGCCGATCACAAATTTACCGCTATTCTGTTTTTAAGTTTAACCAGATCTTCATAGCCGCTGTATTTCTGAAGCAATTGATCCACGATCGTGCTTGCCCTGAGATAATCACCGTCAATCACAAGCTGCAATGCCTCTTCATACCGCCTTTTATCGGCAGGCGGCAAAACCCATACCTTGTCGGGGCCTTCTTCGATCGTTACCTGATTGTACAACTGCTTGGCCCTGTTGTTTGTCGGATCAAGTTCGATCGCTTCCGCGAGAAGTTCCTTTGCAAGGGGATAATAATCCTTTTCCTTTCGTTCGACATAGGGTTTTGCCTGCTCCGTTTTTTCTTGAGAAAGCCTTTTCCGTTCCTCGGATACCGGTGCCTTGCCCGGAAACAGTTCGTTTTCAAAATCGGTGATAAGACGTTTCAGTGCCGTGTTTTTCGTTTCAACAGCGATGAGGTCCTTCAGGTTATTGTACGCATCCCGCTGATCTTTGGTAATCTCGACCTTTCCCGGTGTCGTCGCTTTTTCCCTCTTTATTTCGTTTAATTTTGCCTGTGCGTCCGTCTGGATCTGGCGGACGGTCTCCTGATATTCCGAGTTGTCCCTTTCTTTCGTGCACATGAGTTTGAGAATATTTGCGTCGTTATTATACGGAAACTGCTGTTTGATTTTCAGCAATTTTTCTTCCGCCCGCCGTATCGACGCGATTCCTTCCTCGATATTCCCTTCCCGTTTCAATTTCACGCCGTCATTATAATCCTGCTTTGCAAGATTATACAACTGCATCATTTCCTTGTAGAGGGGATGTTTTACTGAAATACTCCGTTCGGATTCGATTGTCAATGCCTCCCGTACATAACCGAGCCATACCTTGATTTCAGGATTTTCTTCCGTATGCGTATCATTCCATCTGTCCTCGGCGGTGAGGAATGTCGAGAGGGAGTCTTCGTAAAGCGCTTTCGCGTAAAGATCGATTCCCTTTTCTATCAGCCGTTCGACTTCTCTTCTGACGATTCTATCAAGATCCTTGATTATATCCTGCTGTAACCTGACAAGTTCAAGGCGTCTGCTGCGGACGGTCGCGTCTTCCTGATATTGGAGGGAGTTGTCATAGGCGTCCGTCGCTTCCCTTATTTTTTCCTCCACTATTCCAAATTCATCCCTTCTGTAAGCCCGCTGTGTTTCATCGTAACGCCTGTTTCCGATATCCCTGAATTTTTTCGCTTCGAGGATATTCGCCTCCGCGGTTTTGGCTTCTCCTTCCACTTCTTCCCTGAAAAGCGCCGCTTCGTTCTTCAGGAGAACCGCATCGCTTAACGCCTTCTGCAGGTCTGCCTGATCGGCAAGGACATCTTCCTGTGACCAGCGGGCCGTAAGCGTTTCAATACTTTCATCGAGAAACGATAACGATTCAAGTATCCGGTTGAACGCGATGAGTCGGCGGTCGGGATAATAAACCCTTCCGTATTCGTCGTGCGGCTCTCCGGTCTTGAGCAGTTCCTTTTCGCCCGGAAAATACCTTTTCTGCGACGACAGGTATGAAGCGAGTTGTTGTACCTGTTTTCCGATGAATGCAGAGATCGTTTTCGCGCACAAAGAGATGACGACGTTCGAGGAGGTCATATTGAATGTCAATGGCGTTTTCTCCCGACGCTCTCTCATATATCCTTCCCAATGTCGAGAAAGGCGTTCTATTCCGGAAAGATTTTTCTCGATATCAGCGGCGAAACGGCGAAGCGCTTCTTCATCCGGTGTCCCGCCCTCCGCAAAAAAGGTATTCAGCTGCTCCTGGTAATCGAGGATATAGAGATAGGCAAGGGTTTTTTTCGCGTCTTCTTCGGCATCCATGAAAGAAATCAATGCTTCATCGATAATCCATGTACTGAAGGTCGTCAGAGAAAAACCTTCGGGCAGCTTTTGCCCCGTGTCGGAAAAATAAGCAACAGGAAGAACCGGTCTGCTCATGATCACGGCATTCCTGTAATTTGTACGCGCTTCTTCGAAAGCACCCCGATCGAAGGACGCCTTTCCTTCCGTCAGGAAGGATTCGGATTTCATGTTATATGTCCCGGAAAGTCTTGAAGCGTTATATTTCACCATGGCTTCGACCGCATAGATGATTCCTTCATAGCCTTTGCTTTCTTCACGCCCAGTTGCAATCTGATACAGATATTTCAGGTAGAGAACACTTTTTGCCGTCGTGACACGTTCGCGTAACCGGTCCGCCTGAAATTTCAACGTCTCCGCTGCTTCCTTTATTGCCTCCGCCCGGCCGCCGATCGTGATAAAATTATCGATAAGACCATCAAAAGAAGGGATATCACCGTTAACAAGCAGTGTATCGATCCCATCGATATAACCTTCGACCGTCTCCTTCACCTTTTTGCCGGCTTCAATAACGACTTCCGATGTCTCCCGAATGCGCGAGAGCGATGCCGTCACATCGCTTTCTGTGATTGCATCGAGCGTCTCGGCGTCAAACTCGCTTCGATGTAAATCAACGGGGGGCATCGCGTTATAACCGTTCAGGTATACCTCGACGGCCATGAAAAAATCGTTTTCCCTGATATAAGTGAGTGCTTCTTCCATGATATTTTCGAAATAGTTTTTATTGGCAACGACACTGGCCGCGTCTTCGGCAATCTGCACCGTTGATTTTGTTTTCTCATTGGGGTACGGATCCTTCTCTTTCATCTCTTCGATGATGGCAAGTGCGGCATCGACATCGAGTTTGTTGTAGAGGGTATCGATCAACACCTCGTATAATTCATTGTACTCGTCACGTATATTGATAATCTTGTTCGAGAGTGCAATCGCTTGATCACGACGGTCGGGATCCTCTCTCACCACTTCCGCCAGCAGTAAAAGCGCTTTATCGTAATATTTCAGCGTATAGAGTTCTTTTGCACGGGAAAGCTTGTCTTCCTTTTGACCGCCTGCAAAAGCATTCAAGGCGAGTGTCATGAGAATGAGTGCAGCGAAAAATACTTGTTGTGCCTTATATCCGGCCGCTTCTATCAACGATAATTCCCCCTGATATCCAGGTATTTCATGAAACTGGAAAAGGTATTGTCGATACGAGACTCATTCATTTCATCTGCCTCTCTTTAAGAGACAAACGTCCCATCGGGCAAATCATCCGCTCTCCAAAAGATCCTCTTATAATTTATCATATTATCGACAAAAAAAAAGATTTTATATCCTTTCATGCCGATCAATATAGAAGGGTTACCTTATCCGCGTCCGTCGATACCCGTATAACCGGGATGACCGGCAATAAATGCCGCCGACTATGATATCGTTATATACGAGAAACGGATATTACCATGGAGATTTCTTTTATAAACATGGTGTTGCTTCAAATACTGCCCGGGGATATAATAGCATATAATGGTCGTTTATAATACAGGATTTTAAAATAAAAAAATCCTGATATCTGGAATATTGAAATAAAAAAAAGTATATTATAGAGGGAGGGATTATGAACAGACGCACAATATTACTCTGTTTTATCATAATCAGTGTCTTTTCATACTCTCTTTTTGCGGATTATGAAGATTTTTACAATGAATTGAGTGAAACGTTTTCTTTTTTTTCCGATCCGAATACCGGATTAACCATCTTCCCCACCCTCCTTATCCCCATCGGCGGGAAGCTCGAAGGAATGGGGACGGCCTACACTGCGGTTTCATCGGATTCGGGCTTCATTGAATCAAATCCCGCAGGAAGCTCGATGTTGGCATTTTCAGAACTGTCGCTTCTTCATCACAGCTGGATCGCGGACTCGAATATAGAAGGTATTATCTATACCTTTAAAATTCACGATCTCGGTCTTGGTTTCGGCGGTAAATTCCTCTATCTTCCGTTTACCGCCTACAACAGCTGGGGAGAAAGTGAAAATTCGGGTTTCATTTCCGAATCGATCGGGACCTTCAATATCTCGTATAACCTTTTCTCCAGTTACTATTTTGACGGCATAGCACTCGGTGCCAATGTCAAGGTCGCCTACAGGAATATCCCGGCGGAAATCTATGAAGATCAATCGATCGCCGCCATTATGCTCGATCTCGGTATCCTCACAAGATTCGATCTGTTGAAATTTTACAGTTCACGAACAAAGAATTTTTCCATCGGCATGGCGGTAAAAAATCTCGGTATCCCGACAGTCGATGAACCCCTTCCCATGGTTTTTTCTTCCGGTTTGGCATACTCCTTTATCAGACCGGTGACCATTGCCGTGGATTTCAACCTTCCCTTCAGTTTCGATCCGGTCGATTTCCCGGCGGAACACTGGGATATCGCTGCGGGAATCAATGTCGTTTTTGCCAAATTTCTCTCGATACAGGCCGGTTTCAGGTTAAAGGAAAACCCGAGGGCAAGTCTTGGGTGCAGCATCGACGTGAATGAATACAGTCTCGTCACCAATTACAATCTCGATCTCAGCGGCAGCCTGAATCCGGTGGACAAGTTCAGTATCGAAGCAAAAATACGGCTCGGCTACAAGGAAAAACTGGCGCGCGAACGGCAGGTCGATGAATACTTCGCTTTAGGCCTCGAAGCGTATGCCGTCGGTAATTTTACCCAGGCCATATCCTACTGGGAAATGGCACTCGAACTCGATCCGAAATTCCTGCTCGCACTCGAATACATTGACACCACGAAAAAATACCTCGATCTCCAGCAGGAAATGGAAGAAAAACAAAGCGAATACGAATAACCCACATTCGCGCTTTTCAATTTCTCCCGCTAAGCGAACAGTAAAAATCGGCATCTGCAAAGGACGTTTTCCGAACGTTGCTGTAGTGGTTCCACAGCGTAAAAACAGATTATAATTTCTTCATTACCACGATGGAAACGTCATCGGCATATGCGCCGTTATGCCGCTTGACATCGCCGTCTTTGGCAAAATTATATACTTCTTCTCTGATTTTCTCAGCAATTTCCTTTGCTGACAGCCCGGATATGCCCCGAAAGATCTCTTTCAGTTTTTCGAGCCCGAACATCTTCAGATAATGATTTTTCGCTTCGATCACCCCGTCGGTATAAAGAAGAAGAATATCGCCCGAATTCATGGTGAGGACACCGAGGGAATCCCTCGATTTGATATAAGGTGTAATCCCCAGGAAAGCCGTTTTCTTTGCGAAATCCCTCAGTTCAAGAACCTTTTCTTCTTTTTCAAAATAACGCAGGGCAATCGTATGTGTTCCTGCGTGGATGATACTTCCGTCGCGTTCGATCAGGTAATTCTGTGTCATAAACTTATCGCTCCCGATCCGATCCTTGTTGATATTACAGAGGACCCTGTTTACGACATTATAAATCTTGTCGGGAGAAATATCCTGATTCATTTCTTCCGCGGAAAAGACACTCGATTCAAAGGCGGCCATCTGTATCAACGCCATAATACCGGCGGGCAGGCCGTGTCCGCTCACATCTCCGATGCCAAGATAATGACCGAACTTGCTCTTGACGTAATCATAGGCGTCCCCCCCTACTTCCGTTGCGGTCTCCATGAGACATGCGCAGTCATATCCTTCGATTTCGATCGATCGCGGCAGAATCGACAACTGTATGTCTTTCGCGATGTTCATCTCTCCCTGGAGACGGTTCCGTTCCTGCTGGATGAACTTTCCTTCCATAATCGAGAGGATAACCCTGATATCATCGACGAGACTCGATATGACTTTCTCTTCTTCGGGAAAAAGATAATTGCTGTTGTCCTTGAAAATGGCGAGGATCCCCTTCAGCACTTCATTGTCAAACACAGGATATAGTCCGATAAACCGCTGAATTCCACGGTAACATGTCGGTATATAATCATAAATGACAAAGGTTTTTTCCTTGAGGATCGTATTAATCGCCTTTTCTCCCACATCCTGCAGGGAATTTATATCCGCGGCACCGATTCTGTCCAGATCGAACGAACGCTGTAATATCTTGTTGACGATCTGCTGTTCGTTGAGGTGTTTGAATTCCTTTACTTCGTGGATCGGATTGCAGTGACCGATAATCAATTCATTGTTTTCGACTTTGAGAATGTTATTGGCGACCGTCAGCAACATCATCCCCGTAACGCCGTATTCACTCGAAAGGATCGCTCGCTGGGATTTGAGAATATCCTGTTCCATCGTCGACCGCAGTATGGACACATCCTCTTCCGGACGGCTTTTAATCGCTTTGTCGAACAGCACATTCCGTTTCTCCTGTATTTCCTCGTTAAAAGCCAGACAAAGCCGCAGATGATCGGTTCTGTAGTAGAAATATTCCTTGATAAGCCTGATAATATAGACGATATTGGCAAAGGTAAACAAAATAAACAAGAAGATCCAGAGACGGACAATGAGAGCGGGTATGAAGATAAGGACGATGAAGAACGCAATATTTATAACAAGAAGTGTATTAAACGTATATTCCTTCTGCCGTATAATTCCTTCCTGGAGTTTGAATATATTCATATTCGTCATGATAATCGTAATCGTCACAGCGGTAAAATAAATAATATAGAGGATAACCGCGACAAGATTGGTCGGGTCATTGATCGGTCTCAATATATGAAACACATCGATAAGGAGATATTTCGCCGTCGCCCCGACAACATAGATAATGAAAAAACTGAACGGGGTGAGGGTTTTTTTAACCGCACCTTTATAATCCGAAAGCAGAAAACTTTTCTGGATTCGCTGTGAATGAATCGAATATTCAAGCATATAAAAAGCCGAATAATAGAGAAAATTAAGCGCAAAAAAAACGATGATAAAGAGATCTTTATTTAAAAACGCATGATACAGATAAATGCCGAGTTGGCAGAGACCGGCCAGAATCATAAATATCAGAGATATCATGAGATGAAGCGATCGAGTTCCGTACTCAGATCTGTCTTTAACATCCGACCACATGACGATAGTCGAAAAGTACAAAGGCAACAATAATAGCAGACTAAAACCGTATATTATTTCCATAAATAAAAGTATAAGACACTGAATTTACATCTGTAAAGCAAAATTTCCTCAGATACTTCAATTTTTTTAATAAATATCGCTTCGTGATTTTTTTTTATGTCTTCGGGACATCAAAGCGTTCAATGAGATCGTCCCATTTCTTTTGAATATAGCGCTTTATGGCATATTCATCATGATAATCCCGTGTATATTCTTCGGAAAAACGTGCGATATCGAAAAAAACGCGGCTTAGAAGCGAAAACAGTTCCTTGTGAGAGGTCAGACTTTCAGGCAGCGAAAAATCCGGAGAAAAGATGGATTCCTTGAGGATGGTGAGGGGGTTCTTCCCCTCTTTGCCGTTCCCTGAAGAAATTCTTTCTTTTCCCGACTGAATGATACTTTTCAGATCGGGTCTCACCGAATCGGCGGCATATGCGGTAATCGTCTCTTTTTTCCCTTTGACATGGAGATTCCCCAGTCTCGTACATTCGACATAATCCTTGATCTCTTCATAGGTCGCGTGTGTCAGAAGAATGTCACCGGGATTAGCCGATGTTTCCATTCTCGAAGCGATATTGACGACATCGCCGAACACATCGTTGTCTTTGCGGATAACAAGACCCGTATTGAGTCCGATACGAACTTCGAACTTTTCCCTGTCGACCTTGTACTGGTTTCCCGTCCTGATTTTTTCCTGAATGGTGAGTGCGGCAAAAGAAGCGTTCAATGGGTGTTTGAACACCGCGAGAATACCGTCTCCCATTTTCTTGACAAGACACCCCTTGTATGCCTTGATTACGGGAAGCACGATTTCTTCAAACGACTGGATAAGCTGCATGAGTGAGATGTTGTCCGCGACGGATGATTTTTCAGTATATCCGACCATATCGATAAACAGAACGGTAAGGACCTGGGCGTTCTCCCGTTTGAATTTAAACTCATCTTTTGCATGATTGATCAGTTTTTTGCTTTTTATCGCCTTCATTTTCTCATCGTCCGCCAGGGAGGAATCCTGCCGCGCGACCGGGTTAAGATACTCGAGAAGGGCATTTCGTATTTCCTCGCCGTGACTGGTTGCCACGAGTCGAGAGAGGACATTCCTGAGCGCTCTGTGGATAATATGTCCCTTTGAACGAAGCAGCGACAACAAAAGCAGCAATATATCATGTGAAATCGGATTTTCAAGCTTATTGAGGATACGCGCCACCGCTTCCTCGGCGTTGAATGAAATGTAATCCTTAAAAATCTGTATCGCATAATCGTCACCGATGGCAAGGAGGGCGAGAATCACCTCCTCCCTGCTTTCCCCGATATCGTCTTCGAGAAGCAGGTAAAACCGGTTAATGAGAAGATCCATCGGGATATTGTCATGCTTCAGGGCGCAGACCTTGAGCGCCCGGACGGCGACACATCTGATCACTTCACCCTTCTGATAGGTGAGATTGAGGAGAATCTGAAAAATCGAAGCATCGCTTGAGGAGACCACAAGATTTCCGATCCTCATTTTGAACTCATCACTCAAATGAGGAAGAAGGAGAAGCTTTAAAAATTGCGTGACGATACCTTTGATATGTTTGACGTCTAGTTTTTCGAGACTGCGAAGAAGGAGAAGCTGTGCCTTACGGGAAAGAAGCGGCTGGGCCGCCAGCCGTAAGAGTGAATGAATCGTATATTCGGGTTTCATGAAACCAGCACCGCGAAGGTATCCGTTAAAGGAAGGAATGGCCTGGTCCGGACTCGATAAAAAAGCGCTTGCCTGTTCCACCGTCGCTTTATGGAAAAGCTGGCAGAGGGTGACGACCGTCGTTTCCTCGAGATAGGAAATCTTTTCATCCCGGGCAAACTCGAGAATTTCGGACAGCTTCTTTACCATTGTTTTAAGCAGAAGGTGTCCGGTGACGCGGATGAGTCTGTTGAGACGTCTTTGCAGAAAGGGTCTATGCAGGTTGATGTCTTTGAGATAATTGAGGAGTTTCAATCGTTCTTTTTTATCGCGGATGTGGAAAACAGGAAGACATGCTTTGAAGTTGCTCAGTACATCCTTGTCCTTGTCGCCAAGCTGTGTTCTGATTTTTTTTATGATTCTCACCGGATCCTGTTTCTCAAAATCGAGGTCCCTGAAATAAAATTTGACCGTATTCACTATCTTGATATTCCCGAGTCCTTCAAGCAGTTTCGTGAATAGAACCATGAGAAGATTTTCCTTGTCCCCGATATTCTTGATTGAAATATAGCCGTGTTTTATTTTCGAGAAGATGCTGTCGATATGGGTTTTTGTCATCATCGCCATTTCATTCAGCTGATACTGTGAGGACGACTGGGAATGCGCCTCCCCTTCTGCGATAATCCGTTCCAGTATCGTGCCGGTCGCCGTCTCGGTAAAGGCATTGATATAAGGGATAATGAGAAGCGTTCGGAATACATTAATCGGCTGGCTGATTTTCCCACCGCATTTTTTTATGGCGATGAGAAAGGCGACAAGCGTCCGATGCTCGGCGGTACGCAATTTATCGATTATATAGCTTTGTTGCGGATATTTAGACCTGATGAGGTAGGCGGCGAGAAAATAACCGAGTGTCGATGATGAAAAAAGTTCCGTTTTATCTTTGAAAAATCGTATGCATATCGAAGCCTCTTCACTCTCGGAGGAAAGAAGGGCAAAAAAAGCGGCCTTTATGACTTTTTGCGGAACAACGGGAAGTTGTCTTTTTAACAGTTCGAACTCTTCGGATTCGACGAGGGCCTTTGTTACCGTCACCTTCAGCGACTCGTTCGAATCCGGACTCAGAAAGATAGTCCTGTTCAACTCCCCTACATTCTTATGCGTCGGACCAATCGTGTTCAACGACTTCATAATCTCATTCCGTATCGCTTCATCGTGAAAAAAGCCGTAGTACTCGATAAGACGTTGAATTGATGAGGGGGCTTTGATCCCGGCAAGGGTCTTTATTGCGGCAATACGCTGGGCCGGTTTGCCTTTTTCGATGATCTCGTAAAGGTGCGGGATGACGACTTCATTACCGATCACTCCGGATGAGGCGATCGCGGCGATACTGATATCGATATCGGTATTATAATATTCCCTGATGAGTGCGGAGAATATTTCATCGTCATAATAATTTTTCAAAAGGCCAAGAATCGATATTTTACTTTCTTTCCCGAAGACGATTTCCTCTTTTTTCGTGAGCATGCTCTCTTTTCCTTTGTTCAGTGTAGCCAAATACACACCAATGTCAACATGCTGAGTGGTATACGCCTTTTATTTTTATCGATTCCTTGAAGGTCCGTGTGCCTTTACGGCTTTTAAAACGCTTACAGGACGCATGACATTATTCAATTAACGAATGTCTCTCTCCGGCTGAACGATACATCCCGCAGGGTGCCGTCATCCCTTGATTATCCCAACGTTATAAGCATAAAGATCATGACAAAGAGGGCGACCGTTTCCGCCAATCCGACCGCCATAATATAATTACCAAATCCCTTCCCCGTTTCGGCAAGCGCATCGGAACCGCTCGCCCCGATCTTTCCCTGAAAAAAAGCGGAAAAACCTATCGCGATACCGCCGAATACCCCGATACCGAGTTTGGCAAGCGGTTCGGCGTTCGACGAGATCAATTGATTCATCAGGATAAACCCGTAGAGTGTCTGGGTAAGCGGCGCCCCGATAAACGCCAGCAGTAAAAACGGTGCATTCTTGTTTTGCGCATAACATTTTTTCCACGAACCGACTGCTGCCATTCCCGCAGCACCGATACCGAATGCCGAACCGATCGCGGCAAATGAGAGTGCCGCCGAGAAAGCAAGATCGCCTATATTCATAATCATTCATCCTCCTTTTTCATTTTCCTCTATTATCTCATCAAATTCCCTGAATGGTTTGTATTCCCTTCCGGACCATTCCATGCCGAGGTGACCGGAAAACTCGAGCATATTGAGCCGTATTCCGTGAACGATAACCGACATACCGGACATGACGATATTGAACCCATGCCCGACCACAATGATCAGGAGGGTGCCGATCACCGCCCAGATGGATGTCAAACCGATACCTCCGGCGATATTATTAAACGCTTCGGCGACTTTGACCGCCGCAAGCCCGACGGCAAAAAGCCTCACGTACGAAATAATGTCGGAAAAAGATCCGATCGAGTTGAGGGTGATCGGAATGATATTCTTGAGACTTGAAAGCAGCCCTTTCAGAAAATTACCTTTCTGTTCGACACATATAAAATTGACGATAAATCCGGAGGCGATACTGATGACGGCGAAGGAAGGGAGATCGTGTTTCAGTACAATCGACAGTATGAGAAAATAGAGTCCCCAAAGCATCGATATCTTTCCGAGGTCCGCGTACGATTGTAAGGCAGGAACTTTTTTCAGAAAGGAGATGAGGTGCGCTATCGTCAGCTGTATCGCGGCGAGCGTGAAACAGATGAACATGAGGATGTCCTGCGTATTGTACGGATTATCGGAGCCCGGAAAACTGGCTATCAACGGAACGATGAACCATGAAAAAGGCACGCTTTCCGCGATCGCCTCGGAACCGAACCAGGTACCGGTAATCGCCCCCCAGACAATTGTCGTACAACTCAACAGCACAATGAGTATCGTGATATGCTTCGGCATCTTTTTTACGGCCAGCCGTGCGATCAGCATTGTCAGAAGAATGATGCATCCGTAGCCGGCGTCACCGATAATCATTGCAAAGAAAATACTGAAAAACAGCAGAAACCACACACTGATGTCGTATTCACGATATCCCGGAACCGTACCGAGCAGCTTGAACACGGGATCGATGATTTTTACCCATTTCGGCGTTTCGATCAGTGTCGGGACTTCATCGTCCGCGGCAGGTTCATCGATTAAAAGCCCCCACCCTTCCACAGACGCCTTCTTTTTGAGTAAATCGATCGTGTTTAGCGGACTAAAACCGGTGAGATAGCAGAGTTCCCCGGCCTCTCCCATACCAAGCCGTATCGTTTCGAACTCTATTTCATGCGAGATTTTTTCGATCGCATATTCGATGTACGCCCTTTGCCGTGCGAGCGTACGCAGTTCACGTTCGATATTCTCTATTTCCCCCGTGACCTCCGTTATCCGGGATTCAATTCCCTGCGGCCCGTATTCGGGAAGACGTATATCGTCCTGCGGGATTGTTTCCCCTTCGCGGCTGTCCGAGGTAATGAAATACACCTTCTCTTTGCTTTTCCGAACGACACAGTGTCTGATACCGGCTGCCAGCCTTCCATAACCCTCATGGGTCATCTCATACAGCCTGATATCGACTCCTTTTTCCCTTAGACCGATGATATCCCCCGGATTGAAATTCCCCCATGGGGCGAAAAGATCATAGTCGCTTTTAAACCTTTCCCGCTCTTCCCGTAAACGGATGAGCCGTTCGTCGAGTGAACCTATCTTTTCCGCAATACGTAACGCATCCCGATAATCATGTGAAACGGATGAGTTCTCCTTTTTCTTGATAAGAGGAAGCGTTCTTACGGCTTTCTCGAGCGATACCCGTTGTTCGATGAGTTTCTCACGGCGATCTTCAGTGCGGGAACCGTTTCCGTCGGATAACGGGCCGATGTGGATAATACCGAGTGCCCTGAGTTTGAGTAATGTCTCGCTGCGTTTTTCTTCAGGAACGATAATTGTCGCTTTTTTCATCCGGACGATCATCTATTCGGTATTCCTCCTTATCTTGTTTTTCGCGATCTTGCCCCGCACGACCGCGGCAACCTGCTGGTCGCCGAGGTATATTTTTATCACCCGTATATTGTCTTTTGCCTCCGGGATCTTCACTTTTTCGAAAAGGTTCACGCGCTGGCTTGTAATTCGAAGCTCATCGGCCAGGAGAAGGAGATCCTTTTCGAGAACATCGATTTCCGTCCGAAGGGTGACGAGTTTTCTTATCTGAACCAGTGCCCTGTCCACCCAAAGCGGCGTCGTATAAAAATCGTATGGAACGTCCCCGATCGTCAATCCCTTGAAGACGGGAATATCTATCCCGGCGATATTCCCGTCTTCAATCGTTATATCCGTAACGTCAATAAGCGATTGCACATCGATATCTTCACCGAACACGGGAACCCACTTCATCACGGCGGCGACGATGTTCTCATATTCCCCGAGCAGTTCATCGTGTTTAGCCCGCAGTTTTCGTATTTCCGTCTGCAACTGCTGCTTTTTAAGCAGCAGTGTCGGCAGATAACGCGAAAACCGCTGAAGCGCTTCCTTCTGTTTTTTGAGTTCGTTTTTGGTAAACTTAATCCTCGCCATCGCCCCTCTCCGATGCCCCGTCGCCGGGCCAGAAAGCGGCGGTCAGTTCCGTCCGCAGCCCCGTTTCTTCCGGAGTAAAACACTCGGCAAGTATTTCCCATCCTCGGTCGAGGGCTTTTTCGAGTGAAATATTGACCTTGAGATCCATAAGCTTTTCCTCGAAAAGCCGGCCGTATGAAAGCAGCTTTGTGTCCCATTCGGACATCCGGAACCCCATCGCCTTTTTCTCCAGCGTCTCCTTGTAGAGGGCATACAGTTTGATCATTCCGTCCATAAGGGGACGGTGATCCTCTCGCGTGGCTTTGTTCACCAGTTGTTTCAGCCTCGACAACGAGCCGAACGGTTCGATCCTTCCGTTTTTGAGGTAGAACTGGCCTTCGGTGATGTAGCCGGTATTATCGGGGACCGGGTGGGTGACATCATCTCCCGGCATCGTGGTGACCGCGAGGATCGTGATCGAACCCGCGCCTTCAAAATCGACCGCCTTCTCGTATCGGGACGCGAGCTGGCTGTAAAGGTCGCCCGGATAACCCCTGTTCGATGGCACCTGCTCCATGGTAATCGCGATCTCCTTGAGTGCGTCGGCAAAATTGGTCATATCGGTCAGAAGAACAAGCACACGCTTTCCCTTGAGGGCGAACCCCTCGGCGACGGCAAGCGAGATATCGGGAACCAGAAGCGCTTCGACGATGGGATCGGCGGCGGTATGGACAAAAAAGATGGTCCGTGAAAGCGCGCCTCCTTCTTCGAGCGCATCCTTGAAATAAAGATAATCGTCATATTTCAGACCGATTCCTCCAAGAATGATGAGGTCGACTTCAGCCTGGAGAGCGATTCGCGCGAGGAGTTCGTTATACGGCTCCCCCGATACCGAAAAGACGGGCAGCTTCTGCGATTCGACGAGTGAATTGAACACATCGATCATGGGAATGCCGGTTCGAATCATGTTGCGTGGAATGATCCGTTTCGCCGGATTAACGGAGGGTCCCCCGATTTCGATGAGGTTTTCCGTCAGTTCGGGACCGTTATCGCGGGGTTCTCCGCCCCCGGTGAAAATACGTCCCAAAAGATTGTCTGAAAACGACACCATCATCGGCCTGCCCAGAAACCGTACCTCGTCGTTCGTCGCGATCCCGCGCGAGCCGGAGTAGACCTGGAGTGAAACCATTTCATCGTCCAGTTTGATGACTTCGGCGAGTGATCTGCCGTACGCGGACGATACCTCGGCGAGTTCTCCGTAACTCACCCCCTGAGCCCTGACGGTAATGACATTTCCCGCTATCTGTTCGATCTTGTTGTATATCTTTCTCATTTCCCTTCACCTTTTTCATCCTTCGTGATCCCTTTGCACAACGCATCCATTTCTTCAGACGATTCCCGCTGTTTCGCTTCCGTCATACTGCGCAATTCCTTTTCTTGCTCGGCAAAGAGATCGGAATCCCACTCCGAACCGTTCCAGTCGAGGAACTTCTGCCTGAGCTGGTTGAAAAACCGTCTGGCTTCCGCTTTGTCGCCTACCGTGTAATGCGCAACGAGTATCCGGAACAACAGATCGAAGACATAACGCTGCCGCACCGTACTTGTCGCTGCGTCCACGGGATCGAAGGCGTTTTGCTGGAGATACACATAATCGAAAAACTCGCTTTTCATATAGGTGACATAGTCATCCAGACTCGTTCCTTCTTCACCCACGACCTTCATCATCTGGTTGATTTCATTCCCATGGAAAAGAATGGAACGGACATATTCGGTTTTCGAGGCCGCGACGGCGCCCGGGTATTTACTCCAGCTTTCAAGCGGATGGATCGCCGGGTACCGCCGGGCATCCGAACGTTCCCGTGAAAGCCCGTGAAAAGCCCCGACCACCTTCAGGGTCGCCTGTGTGACCGGCTCTTCGAAGTTGCCGCCTGCCGGACTGACCGTTCCCCCGATCGTTACCGAACCGACCCCGCCGTTTTTAAAGCGGACGATGCCTGCCCGTTCATAGAAACCCGCGATAACGGATTCGAGGTAGGCGGGGAATGCCTCTTCTCCCGGTATCTCTTCCAGCCGCCCCGACATTTCACGCATGGCCTGTGCCCATCGGGACGTCGAGTCAGCGAGGAGAAGGACATTCAATTCCATCTGCCGGTAATATTCAGCCATGGTCACGGCGGTGTACACCGACGCGTCCCGTGCCGCGACCGGCATCGAACTCGTGTTACAGACGATGACGGTCCGTTCCATGAGGGTTTTTCCGGTTCTCGGATCGATAAGCTCGGGAAACTCGCGCAGGGTCTCGACGACCTCGCCGGCACGTTCTCCGCAGGCGGCGATAATAACGATATCGACCTCCGCATACCTGCTTGTAATCTGCTGCAGGACCGTTTTTCCCGCGCCGAAGGGCCCCGGAATACAGTATGTCCCCCCCCGTGCAACCGGGAAAAGGGTATCGATGATTCTTACCTTTGTCGAAAGGTGTTCGGCCGGTTTCAATCGTTCGGCATATACGTCGATCGGCCGTTTTACCGGCCATTCGAAAACCATGGTCACCGGGAAAACCTTTCCGTTTTCGTCCGCAAGTTCAGCGATTGTCTGGCGGATCCCGTATTTGCCGGAAGGAACGATTCGTTTGACCGTAAATGTCCCGTAGAGATTAAAGGGAACCATAATTTTATGGGTAAAAATTCCTTCCGGAACCGTACCGAGGGTATCGCCCCGTTCGACCGTGCTTCCCGTTTCGGCGACCGGCGTGAATTCCCACGCAAGGGAATCGGGAAGCGCGCTCAGATACACCCCACGTTCGAGAAAAAATCCGCATTTCTCGGCAACCTGCGGCAGGGGATTTTGAAGCCCGTCGAAAATCTGACCGATAAGCCCCGGTCCGAGCTGGACGGCCAGAAGCTCCGCGGTGAACTCGACATCGTCACCGACGATGATCCCGCGGCTTCGTTCGAATACCTGCAATTCAGCCCTGTTGCCGCGAATTCTGATCACTTCGGATTTGAGTTTTTTACCTTCAGTATTGACATACCCGACTTCGTTCATCTGAACCCGGCCTTCGTATTCGACAACGAGCATGTTGCCGCTTACCCCGACGATTTTTCCTTTTGCTCTATTCATCAAAATGCTCCAGATCTGCCATTGATTGTTTAAAATGTTCCATGATCATGGTGAACCGTTTTTCACCATCTTCTTTTCGAAACAGGCTTTTTCTCTTAAGGAGAAGAAGTCTGAGTGTGTAGACGGCAAGGCAATCGAGATCGAAATAATGTCCCGATTCCAGGTCGTCAAGCATATCCCACCGGGCGCCGTTTAGTATCGCTTCGCCCGCAAGCGGGGATTCGTGTTCATGCGCCTGCTGCGCGATATGCCTGATGCGCGGTTCGGTTTCCCGCATACTGTCCGGGTTCTCCGAACCGGGCCCCTTTTTCCGGGCGCGGAGGGCCGCGAGTTCGTTCCTGAGATTTCTGTCCCAGCTGTAATACCCGTCGAGTGCTGCGATGCCGGTCTCCGTTTTATCGACCGGCGGGATTAAAGAGATGTCCCTGATTCGTTCGAGATCGTCCGCTTTTAATTCCGCCTCGCACAGCTTTTGAAAGTCCTCGATGCCGAAAGGGGGATCCGATTCAAAAGCAAGCATGGGAAGCGAGGCGATCGTGTAGTAATACCGGCTCAAGTCCCGCTCCCGTCTTTCAGTGCGTCATTGATACATTCTTTCAATTGGGCACTCAGGTACCTGGAAAGTTCTGCGGCAATTCCCTTATCGGTGAAATCATAGAAAGAAGATCCGTCTTTTTCGATGATTCTGAATCCCTTTTCAATATCCTGCCCCGATGAAAAATCCATCCCCGTTTTCAACTTCCGGGACAATTTTTCAGTAAAGAAATCGGACATCGCCTTTTGGTCCTTCCCGGAAAGCAGTATCGTTATATCCGTCCCGCCTTTTACGGCCCATGCGTCGAGGAGTCCTTTTATGATCTCTTTAAGGATATTTATATCAAGCGCTTCCCTTGTTTCCTCGAGAATAACGGCGTTGAGTACGCGTTCGATATCGGAAGCCAGTTTCAAAAGCAGATCGCGTCCCGCCTGACTTACCGCTTGTTTTCCGGTGAGTTCAAATCTGCGGGCCGCCTCTTTTGCCTCGATCTTTATCTTCTCTGCCTGTTCCCGGGCGCCGGCGATCAACGTTTTCGCCTCTTCCTCCGCTTTTTTTCTTATTTCGTCTGCCGTTTTTTCCGCTTTTTCGATGCCTTCTTTTTTTATCCTGTCAATAAGTTCCTGTAATTGAACTTCCATATCCCCTCTTCCTCACTCCTCTCCCTTATAAAGATTACCATATTGTAGCCAAGCATGATAAAATAATCAAGTACAACGGATATATTCCGTCCCCGGCAGCCGGAAACGGATGAAAGAATCCGCCTTCGAGCAAACGTTCTCCGAACACCGCCCTCTTGCCGCCGAAACACACGGGAACATGAGACCCGCAGCCGTTAGACGGATATCCCGCTCGATGCCGTTACACGTTTCCGAGACTCAGGTCCCCGTATATTTTATACACATTCCTGTCGCGGACGACACGAAGCGATTTTCCTTCAAACTTCTCCGGCAGCTTGCGTCTCAATAACTCGACGACCTCCTGTTCGATGCGTTCGCGCACCTCGGAGGGAACATGAGAAAGGGTGACCATTCGTATTTCCAGAATATAGCCGGGTCCGTATTCGGAGCCCAGGCCGCTCGAAAATGAGGCCCCGATATTGAAAAGTCCGTCATGTTCCTTGTTTGCCGTTGAACCGCGGGACGGACGGGCGGGGTGAAGCGGATAATCGGCGCCATATGAGGTTTCCAGGTAGTCATCGATCTCGTCGAATATGCTTTTTAATTTTTGCTCCCATTTAATCGTTTCCGGATGTCTCATCGCTGTTCCTTGCTGTCGGCTTTGTTAAAACGGGATACTGATAAAAACCGCGCTTTCTTTTTCTAAAAAAATAATCAATTGCCTTAAAAATATCAAGACTTCCCGCCAATAATATCAATCTATCTGCCCGACATAGGTATATACCTTGATAAGTTTTCTTTCGATAATCATGTAGATCCCTTCGGGAAGTCCGCATTCGATGATTTTCCGTTTAAATCGTGCCTTGATGCCGTCCAAAAAGTCTTCAATTGTCGCATATGAAGCGGGATCGAATTCATTCATCAACTTTTTGAAACTGGATATTCCGCATAATTCACTGTTGAGGACCACGAGGTTTTCCAGAAAAACATAATTGGATATCGTCTCCGAGTCTTTCTTCTGCTTGTATTTTTCAATGAGAAACTTGATATCGGATTCAAGATCATCGAGTTCGATCGCGAGTATTTTCAGATACTTCTGGATAAATGTCTGCATACGCTTCGTTACTCTTTTCGGGAAAATATCCGCCCGCAAAGGTCGTTCTGCGAACGTGTCGTTCTGCGAACGTGTCGTTCTATGAACGTGTCGTTCTATGAACGTGTCGTTCTATGAACGTGTCGTTCTATGAACGTGTCGTTCTATGAACG